>NZ_JACJDN010000390.1:0-3885 GCF_014163565.1 Pseudoalteromonas sp. SR45-5
GCCCCTATTTATGGTGATAATCCTCGTAATAAAGAGCAACAAAAAATATTTTCAGCCGCGCCAGTATTTAATCAAGATAAGCTACAAGGCTATTTATATGTAATTATTGGTGGTGAGGCTTACGACACCTCACTAAGTACTGTAAAAAATAATGATAAGTTATGGCTAGCCGCTTTATGGCTTGGCTCTGCACTCGCATTTTTATTTATTGCGATGCTAATTTTGCTACGCTTTTTTACCAACCCAATTCAGCGCTTAGCCCGCGATGTTAGTAATATTGAAGCAGCTAACTACAGCCTTACCGACACCAAGCTAAGTAATTACTCAACGCAAAAAAGTAACGAAGTTCATAGTTTAGGGCGAAGTATTCAAGCCATGCTAACGCGTATTAACGAGCAGTTTAAAGCGCTTGAACAAGGCGATAAACAACGCAAAGAGTTGCTAACTCATCTCTCGCACGACCTACGTACACCACTTGCCTCCTTGCAGGGGTTTTTAGAAGTATTAAATCAGTCGGGTGAACAACTAAGTAAACAAGAGCAGCAAGAATACTTGCAGGTATCGCTTAATAATTGCGGGCAATTAAAGCTACTCATAGAGCAAATATTTGAGCTTGCTCACTTAGAAAATGGCGAAATAAGTATAAACAAAGAAACCTTTAATTTAGGTGAACTCATTTACGATTGCATGGCAAAATTTAGTTTAGCCGTTGATAAAAAAGGCATTAGTTTGTCAGTAGAACCTGCGATTTGTGATTTTCCTGTGGTTGCCGATATAGCTAAATTAGAGCGCGTGTTAAGTAACTTAATTGACAATGCAATTAGGCACACCCCTCGCGGTGGCAGCATTGCAGTACATGTAAAACGCAGTGACGATAATCAACTATTTGTGCATGTATCAGACACGGGCGTAGGCATAAAAGAAGATGAGCTGAATGCTATTTTTGACCCGCACTACCAAGCAAGTAATTCTAATAAAGAGGGGCGCCAGCAAGGTGGTTTAGGATTGGCCATTTGCAGAGGGTTATTAAAACTGATGGATAGTGAAATTTACGTACAAAGTGAAATTGGTAAAGGCACTATGTTTAGCTTTAATTTACCACAAAAAAAAGGTGCTTTCTTAAAAAGCACCTTATTGAGTTAAATCTATTTAAATATAAAGATTAATTACTTTTTAATACCCGCTAAATCAAGCATAAATGCATAGTTTAGCGCGGTATCTTCTAAGCGTTTAAAGCGACCCGATGCACCACCGTGCCCTGCTTCCATATCTATTTTAAACAGTAACTTATTATCATCAGTTTTATAGTCACGCAGCTTAGCAACCCATTTTGCAGGCTCAAAGTATTGAACTTGCGAATCGTGCAAGCCAGTCGTCACTAGCATATTAGGATATGCTTGCTTAGATACTTGGTCGTATGGCGAATAAGACAGCATGTAATCGTAGTACGCTTTTTCGTTCGGATTACCCCACTCGCCGTATTCATTTGTTGTAAGCGGAATACTCGCATCAAGCATCGTGGTTACTACATCTACAAACGGTACCGCTGCAACCATGCCTTTATAAAGTTCAGGTGCTTGGTTTGCTACTGCGCCCATTAATAAGCCACCAGCACTGCCACCTAACGCAAATATTTCATCTTTTGCGCCATACTTTTGAGAAACCAATGCTTTAGTTACATCAACAAAGTCATTAAACGTATTCTTTTTAGTGAGTAGCTTGCCGTCTTCGTACCAAGGACGACCTAGCATTTGCGAGCCACGTACATGGGCAATTGCAAATACAAAGCCACGGTCAAGTAAACTCAAACGCGTGCTTGAAAAAGTAGGGTCCATGGTTGCGCCATAAGAGCCGTAACCGTATTGCAGTAGCGGGTTAGTACCATCTTTTTTAAACGAGTCTTTACGGTAAACTAAGCTTACCGGTACTTTTATGCCATCACGTGCTGTTACAAAAATACGCTCTGAGGCGTAATTATCAGCATCAAAATCACCTAATACAGCTTGCTGTTTAAGTAGTTTTTTATCGCCAGTCGCTAAATCTACATCGTACGATGAACCTGGAGTGGTCATGCTTGTGTAGTAAACACGTAACGTGCTGCTATCTATATCGTTATTGCCATAAGTACCAATTGTATAAGCGCTATCGTTAAAGCTCAGTGGCAACTCTTTACCTGTTTTTAAATGACGAGCAATCAACTTTGATTGGCCCATTTCACGCTCTTGGTAAACTAAGTAGTCATTAAATAAATCAATGCCTTCGAGCTTAATATCATCGCGCGCTGGGATCACACTTTGCCAATTTGCTTTGTCACCAGCTTTATCAATATCCACTTTCATCAGCTGAAAATTTACAGCATCTAAGTTAGTTACAATGTAGTAAGTATTTCCTAACTTCGAAATTTCATATTCAAGCCCTGCTTCGCGCTCAATTAAGCGTTTAGGCATTGCTTTAGCATCATCAGCACTTAGTACCGATACGCCTGATGCTGCTGTGCTGCTGTGCCAAATATAAATTTCTGACTCATCTTTGCTTTTACTCATACCCATGTAGTAACTGGTGTCTGTTTCTTCGTAAATTAGCTCATCATCAGCTTGTGGTGTACCTAATGTATGACGATAAACTTGGTAACCTAGTAGAGTTTGTAAATCTTTTTTAATGTAGTAAACCGTTTTATTATCGTTTGCCCAAACTATACCGCCGTTGGTGCCCTCAAGTGTATCTTCGAGTAATTTACCGGTTGTTAAATCTTTTATTTTTATACTATAAATACGACGGCTAACAGTATCTTCGCCATAAGCCATTAAATTGCCATTCGGACTTACATTTAAGCCACTTACTGCATAATAATCATGGCCTTTCGCAAGCTCATTTACATCTAAAATAACTTGCTGATCCGTACCTGCAAAATCGCTGCTGCGTAAGTAAGTAGTGTACTCGTTATCGCCACGTGTTTGCGTTGAGTAAAAATAATCACCGTTTTTAACTGGGACTGAATCATCGTCTTTTTGAATACGCCCTTTTAGCTCTTCAAACAATTCACTTTGCAGCGTTTTAGTATGTGCAAGCATTGCATCTGTGTATGTATTTTCAGCTTCTAAATAGTTAATCACCTCTGGCGCTTTACGTTCGTCATCACGTAACCAATAGTAATTATCTACACGTGTGTCACCATGAATAGTCATCTCATGAGGCACTTTTTTTGCAACAGGGGCAATAGCTTGGGCTACTTGAACCGTTTTAACTTGTGTATTATTTTTTTTGGTTTCTTTAGGGGCTTGATTACAGCCACTTAAAATAGCTAGCGATAATGCAGCAAGTGCGAATGGAGTACGTTTCATCAGTCAAAGTCCTTGTTGTTTTTTTATTTTTTATTAAGTAATTAAATATACCTAAAAATAACCTGTGTTGTGATTTACTTTGTGAAGCTATGTAAAGTAAATCAACGTAATTCCTCTTTTCTTAATAAGCCTACATCAGGTACTCTGTAGATATATAAGTCATTTTCAAGCTCAACTGATTAAGGGTAGGAATGAATAACGAAGTAATAAATATTTTAACTATGGCTAAAGTAATTCAAACAGCTGTTGCCCCAGTATTCTTGATCACGGGTATTGCCGCTACTTTAGGTGTTTTATCTAATCGTTTGGCACGTATTACCGATAGGGCACGTCAGTTAGAACGCAGATTAAAAGTAAGTACTGACGAGGACTTTAATAAATCACTCGCTACAGAGCTGCGCGCTCTTTTAAAGCGTTCTCGATGTATACATATTGCTTTTAGTTTAAGTGTATTAAGCGCATTGCTTGTATGTGCTGTGGTTATGTTGTTATTTTTATCGCATATTCAATCTATAAACTTAGGCGTTACCATTGCAAGTTGCTT
>NZ_JACJDN010000391.1:0-3872 GCF_014163565.1 Pseudoalteromonas sp. SR45-5
CGCACTATGTTACCCCGCGTGAAAAAATACTTGGCGCTATCGAAAAAATAAAAGAAGAACTAAAAGAGCGACGCGCCCAGTTACTCAGTGCAAACAAATTAGTAGAAGAGCAACGTGTAGCTCAGCGAACGCAATACGATATAGAAATGATGACCGAGCTTGGTTATTGCTCGGGTATAGAAAACTACAGCCGTTATTTATCGGGTCGTACGCCAGGCGATCCGCCGCCAACATTGCTTGATTACCTACCTGATGACGCATTAATGATTATTGATGAATCGCATGTAACCGTATCGCAAATTGGTGCAATGTATAAAGGCGACAGAAGCCGTAAAGAAAACCTTGTTGAGTATGGTTTTAGAATGCCCTCAGCAATGGATAATAGGCCACTGCGTTTTGAAGAATTTGAAGCCATAGCACCGCAAACTATTTATGTATCGGCAACGCCTGGCGACTTTGAGTTAGAGCGCTGCGCGGGCGAAATAGCAGAGCAAGTAATTCGCCCAACAGGGCTGCTCGACCCACTTATAGAAGTACGTCCTGTGGGCGATCAGGTTGATGATTTACTCTCAGAAATATACAAAAGTGTGGAGAAGGGCGAACGCGTACTGGTAACTACACTTACTAAACGTATGTCTGAGGATTTAACAGACTACCTAAGCGAGCATAATGTAAAAGTACGTTACTTACATTCAGACATTGATACCGTTGAGCGCGTAGAAATAATTCGTGACTTACGAGCAGGCGTGTTTGATGTGTTAGTGGGTATTAACTTACTGCGAGAAGGCCTTGATATGCCAGAAGTGGCACTTGTTGCCATACTTGATGCTGACAAAGAGGGTTTTTTACGCTCGGCTCGCTCGCTGATACAAACCATTGGCCGTGCTGCTCGTCACTTAGATGGCCGCGCTATTTTATATGGTGACAGAATTACAAAATCAATGGCAAAAGCCATGGACGAAACAGCACGCAGGCGCGAAATTCAGCATGCATACAACGTTGAGCACGGTATAGAGCCTCATGCTCTGGCTAAAAAAATACTTGATGTAATGGATGTAGGCGAGGAAGCGGCTCCTAAAGACAACCTTAAACTTATTCGTAAAGAGTCTAAAAAGGTTCTTAGTGCGAAAGAAATTGCCGTGCAAATTAAGCAGCTTGAAACCAAAATGCATGCATACGCAAGCGACCTAGAATTTGAAAAAGCGGGCTCTGTTCGCGATGAAATACATGAACTACAACAACAGTTGATTAATTAAAAATGACAGCAAACTTTACACCTCTTATTACTGCGCTTGAAGACGCGCCAATTTTAAAAAATGAACTGTGTCGTGTTTTTCATGGCCGAGGCCACAGCGTCGAAGCATTAAGCCATATTAATTTAGACTTTTACCCGCCCAGTTTATTTTTGGTTTCGTACGATGAAATTGACGAGCAAACACTAAGCGAGCTCACCAATGCTGTGTGGCAGTGGGCGCAAGAAAATCAGCCTGAGCTTATTACGTCACTTGTGTACCAGCAACGTGCTGGCGTACAAAGCCAAAACACCGTGGTTTATGGGCAATTACCTAACCCACATGTTGTAACCGAAAATGGTATTCGCTTTTTGGTTGATTTACAGAGCCGCCAAAATACCGGAATATTTCCCGATATGCGCAGCGGCCGTGAATTTGTAATGGCTAATAGCAAGCATGGCAAAGTGCTTAATTTGTTTTCATATACATGTGGGTTTTCGCTTGCCGCCATGCAAGGCGGGGCAGATCATGTGATGAACATGGATATGAGCAAAGGCGTGCTAAAAGTCGGCAAGCAAAACCATCAGCTAAATGGTTTTGAGCGCGGCGTAAGTTTTTTACCTCACGATATTTTAAAATCGTTTGGAAAACTAAAAAAAGCAGCCCCGTTTGATTTAATAATAGTTGATCCGCCAAGCTTTCAAAAAGGCAGCTTTATATTAACTAAAGACTATCAAAAAGTGCTGCGCAGGTTGCCAGAGCTACTTTGCGATACCACACAATTACTATTGTGTGCTAATAGCCCAGAGCTTAGCGAAGATGCATTTAAAGCGTTAATAAACGAGAACACCCAAGGCGCAATTGAATTTGTTGAGCGCCTAGCCCCCACCGAGCGTTTTATTGAAGTAGACAGCGACAAAAGTTTAAAAGCGCTTGTCTATAAAACGTCACAAATACCTGCTTAAATGAAGCTCAGTAGACGCCTAACTGCCATTGATAAATTAATTTCGCAGCATCACGATATTATTTGGGATTGTTGCTGCGACCATGGTTATTTAGGCATGGCGCTATTAAAACGCGCAGCTGCAAACCACGTTATTTTTGTAGATATAGTCGCCACTTTAATGAACGATTTAGAAGCGCAATTATCATCTATTAATAAATTACAAAAAACCTGTGATAAAAATCCGCAGTGGCAGGTCTTATGTCAGGATGTAGGCAAAATAGAAATTACTCAAAGTAAAAGCCAAGTAGTTGTAATAGCAGGTGTTGGCGGTGAGCTGTTGTTAAGTTTAGTACAACAAATTATTGCTAATAACGCAGTGGAGCATTTAAATAATGTTCGGTTTATTTTATGCCCAGTGCATCACACTTATAAGTTGCGAGTGGGTTTAAAACAACTCGGTTTAGGGCTTATAAGTGAACAAATAGTCTACGACAACAAACGTTTTTATGAAGTGATTGAAGTGAGCTTTAGTACCAATAATGAGATTAGCCATACCGGCAACAAAATGTGGGACTTTGCTAGTACAGAGCACGCTATGTACCAACGGCAACTCATAAATCATTATAATAAAATGCTCAATAAAGATAAGCCATACTATCAAAAAGTTATAACAGACTATCAAGAACTCACCGATAGTTAAAAAAGCCCAAAAGTAGGGCGTACATGTGATCTAATTACGACATTGATGACGTAATGTGTTCATAGTTTATATCGCACAACGCGAGTTTATTTGGTTTATTTATGTCAGATAACAAGAGTCACATTAATCATTTGCTTAGCAATGAGCAAAAATGGCAACACAGTTACGAGCAACCTATTTCTTATGCACCCCTTGTGCAATTGGCTAATAGTAATTGGGTGGTGCCACAGCATTTTTTACGTTACAAGCACACGCTCCAAAGCGTAAACGAAGTACTTGAGAGTATTGAATTTTCGGCTCACTTTAGAGTGCTTGCTGCACAAAAAGGTGAAGAAATTTACCTGCAAGTAGCAGTGCTGAGCCCTGATAACTACCAAAAAAGCGCATCTACTAATGAAGCCAAAGCTAAAAAACTATTATTTGGCAGACGCTGGATTGTAGAGGAAAACCTACCTACTTCAGAACTTATCCAAACTGCATTTTTAGCGTTAAAAGTAGCGCGAGAACATGAAGTAAGAGAGCTTTTTCAGTTAATGCAAAGCGGCGCAACAAGCACGCCATTTAACAATCACCACGACTTACCTGTAATGGCGCAAAACCCTGAACTTGTTAAAAGCGAAGCGGTTACAAGTAACGTTGATGGAGTGCTTAAACGTATTGTATTTGCAGGAAAAAGTATTGAGCTTAAAAGTCAGCAGCAAGTAGCCGAGCAACATTTATATACTGTTGAGCTGTTGTGTGAGGATTGCCAGCTTAGCGAGTTTAATAAAAAAACAATTGCGTTTTTAACAGCAGACTCATCCGCTAATAGTTTTTTACACGGCTTAATTGCGGCATTGGTGGCCACAAGTAATGACTACGTAAACGAGCAGTTTAAATACAAAGGTTTTGCCCGCTTTAGTAAGCACGTAGTGGTTGAACAAGTAGGTAATCTAAGTATCGCTATGCGCTCGCCAAGTACCGTAGGGCTTTGCTCTATGGGTAAGCAACATGC
>NZ_JACJDN010000392.1:0-3866 GCF_014163565.1 Pseudoalteromonas sp. SR45-5
CCCTAGGCAGAACCCTTTAGGCAGCGCATGTTTTGCATTTATGCTGCGTTATCGCCTATTTATGGGGAATAACCACACTACATAGGCTCTGCCTTGCCTAAATACCAAACATACTACTGCAAATTTAACCTCGAAAGATAAACAGCCCTAGTGAAGTAAATTAGGTAAGCTACGAATATACGATGAAAAGAGAGGATTGCCAACGGCTATAGTAGAAATACTGCGCCGTTGGCTAAATCAGACCGGGAGGTCGATTATTGGTTGCCACCAACAATAGCGGCAACAGCAGCTAATTCAGCTGCTTCTTGGTGTTGTTGTTCTTCACGGTCAATTAAGTCCATTGAAGAGCTATCAACTAAACCTAATTCAATTTCACGTAAAGCAACTACCGTTGGCTTATCGTTTTCAGGGTCTACTAGTGGAGTTTTACCACCAACAGCAATTTGGCGGGCACGACGAGCCGCAACTAAAATTAAGTCAAAACGATTACCAACTGCATCTACTGCATCTTCAACTGTTACGCGGGCCATCACAGCACTCCAAAAATAATTTAAATCAAAGACGTAGTTTACTGCAAGCAGCCACTTTCGCCAATAGCCAGTGTTCAATTTTTATCAGTTTTACTTGTCTAAGCCTGATTTAAATAGACTTAAATTATTTAAGCAGGCTATTTAGTAAAACTTGATGGCGTTCTTCTTGCGCTTTTAGGGTTAAGCGCTGAGCCATTACAATCATTTCTATGTCGCCAAGCGCGCTCTCAAAGTCATCATTAACAATTACATAGTCGTATTCGTTATAATGTGATGTTTCAGATTGTGCTTTTGCCATACGAGAGGCAATAACCTCAGCCGAATCTTGGCCACGATTATTTAAGCGTTGCTCTAACTCTTCTTTTGAAGGAGGTAGTATAAAAATAGTTTTCACGCTTGGCATTATTTCGCGCACTTGTTGCGCGCCTTGCCAATCAATATCTAAAAACACATCAATACCCGCATCAAGTTGCGACTCAATAGCCTGCTTTGATGTGCCGTAGTAATTATCGAATACTTGAGCCCATTCAAAAAAGTCATCTTTGGCAATAAGCGCTTTAAATTCGTCTGTAGATACAAAGTGATAATGCACGCCATTTTCTTCACCTGGGCGAGGGGCGCGAGTTGTATGTGATACAGATACTTTCATGTCAGCGTGTTTTTTTAATAACGCATTGATTAAGCTTGATTTACCAGCACCTGAAGGGGCTGATAAAATAAATAAGTTACCGCGAGTTTGTGCCATGCCTTTCTCTACCTAAAAATAAACAGGCTTGGATTACAAGTAAACCAAGCCTTTAATTAACTGCATTATACTTTAATTAGCTCACCTTGCTCAAGTTAGGCGTGCTCAAGTGAGCTATGCCCAAGTTGAAGCGGGAGTGTTAGACTTTAAATAAAATTGCAGTTTAAATTTATCAACAGAACTAGCCGCTAGATATAAGTATTTGATAAGGTGAAGTATCACCTAGTAAAGGAGCCTTTATGCTTAATAAAACCTTATTTACCGCACAACAAGTAAGAGACAATGAAGCTTTAGCGGCTAAAAACAGTCATTGTGATTTATTTACACTAATGCAGCGTGCAGGAGAGGCTGTATATAAGCAATGGCAGTTATTTGATGCGCAGCATACATTAGTCATTGTTGGCCATGGTAACAACGCTGGAGACGGTTACGTTGTAGCTAGGCTTATTATGCAATCAGGTAAAAAGGTAACAATATGCGCTGCTGAACCCAAAAAAACATTAAAAGGTGATGCTGCAAAAGCGCAGCAGCTATGGATAGAAGCGGGTGGGGTGGTTTCTCATTTTACAAAAGATGCTCTTAATGAGTGCGATATCGTTATTGATGCGCTCCTTGGTACTGGGCTTAATAGCGCCGTGCGCGATAATTTTGCGAATATAATTAACGCTGTAAATAACAGTGGTAAGCCCGTAATAAGCATTGATATTCCATCAGGCATTGAAGCAAATACAGGAC
Organism: Pseudoalteromonas sp. SR45-5; assembly: GCF_014163565.1. NCBI lineage: Bacteria > Pseudomonadati > Pseudomonadota > Gammaproteobacteria > Alteromonadales > Pseudoalteromonadaceae > Pseudoalteromonas > Pseudoalteromonas sp. SR45-5. The sequence continues at coordinate 2,011 of NZ_JACJDN010000392.1, forward strand.
AGCCTTTAGGGTGCGCAGTACAAGCTACTTCAACCGTTACTTTTGTAGGTATAAAGCAAGGGCTCACAACGACGGCAGGTAAACAATATAGCGGTAAGTTAGTTTTTGATGATTTAGCAATTGGCGATGCGTTTACTAGTATAGCTCAATCATCAGGAACCTTGATAAATATTAATAGCTTTAAAGGAATTGCCACGCGGGCAATCAATAGTCACAAAGGCAGCCATGGCAAGCTTTTATGTGTTGGTGGCAATCAAGGTACTGCAGGTGCAATTAGGTTAAGTAGTGAAGCAGCTCTTAGAACGGGTGCTGGCATGGTAAGGGTGTATACACACGAAAGCTCAATAACGCCTATTAGTATTGGCAGACCAGAGCTTATGGTAAGCAGTAATAACTTACATCAAGCGCTAGAGTGGGCAAGCTGCGTTGTTATTGGCCCAGGGCTTGGGCAAGACGAGTGGGCACAACAAACATTCGATGAAGTAATGCAATATTGCCAAAACAATAAAATGCCATTGGTTATAGATGCAGACGCCCTTAATTTACTGGCTAAGCAAGCTTCATCGTATATGTTAGAGCAATGCGTACTTACGCCACATCCAGGCGAAGCTTCGCGACTGCTAAGTGTTAGTACTAGCGACATAGAATCAGACCGTTTTAATTATGCCCGCCTTTGCGCCAAGCGCTATAACGCGACTTGTGTATTAAAAGGCGCTGGAACATTAATAGATAATGCCCAGCACCTGTGGGTGTGTGAAGATGGCAACCCAGCACTTGCAGTTGGCGGTAGTGGCGATGTACTCACTGGTATTATTGGGGCAGTACTTGCTCAAGGTTTAACTATTGATGAAGCAGCACGTTATGGTGTAACACTGCACGCTAAAGCCGGTGATATCGCAAGTGAGCGAGACGGGCAAAGGGGAATGCTACCCAGTGATTTATTCCCAATTGTAAGAGAGTTAGTTAATAAAGTGACGTGAGTTTAAGCGTCACTTTAAATAACTAATTATTAAGCTGTAGTAAATCCCATTTTGTACCATATAAGTCTTCAAAAACCACTACGGTGCCATAGGGTTCTACTCTAGGTTCTTCGTTAAATGTAACGCCTTTAGAAAGCATTAAATTATAATCTCGCCAGAAATCATTAGTATGCAAAAATAAAAACACGCGACCACCCGTTTGATTACCAATAGCACTCATCTGTTCGGGTGTTGTGGCTTTAGCAAGCAGTAGATTAGTCCTGCACGAATTAGTTTCGTTTGAATTAGCCCCATTTGAATTTGGAGGTGAAATTAACACCCAGCGTTTACCCTCACCTAAGTTAGTATCCTCAACTAATTCAAAATTTAGCTTTTGAGTATAAAACTCAATGGCATCGTCGTAGTCCTTAACAACTAATGCAATGCTGCCGATATGCTGTTGAACGTTAGTCATGTTTAGCTCACTCCGTACTATTAAATAAATGTGCTTTTTATCATATTTAGTAAACGATTACGCAGGGTATATGCCCGCAGTATGTAATATGAATTAACTTACTAGTTCGTCTTCATCATCGGGTGGATCACCTGAGTCTTCTTTGCGTTTTCTTTGTTCTTATTTTGCTTTTTGTACATTTTCGTATGTAGGCGGTGGGATAGGTATAATAGAAATAAGCGGAAAGAATGCTAAAAATACGTAAGCCCCTTAGGCATACTTTTACCCCACGTGACCATTTTGAGCATAGCCCAAACTACGAATGAAAATAACCCAGTCACAAGGGCAACAAAAACAAAGAAGATGAATATTGTGTTATTACTTAATAAATCCATTTAATATAAATCTTAGTTATACGTAACTTAGGTATGGGTATAAATTAA
>NZ_JACJDN010000393.1:0-3863 GCF_014163565.1 Pseudoalteromonas sp. SR45-5
GGCTTTTTTATTTTATACAAATGTAATTCAGACAAGCTTCATTAAACTCCCCGTAATATGTTCATACGATTAGTGAGTCTTCTAGTAATTAATCAGTAACAACTACATAAGATTGAGTGAATTTTACACAACAAAAACCTCAATGAGTTACGTATATTGGTTTTCCTATTGAAAAATATGAACTTTTATAAGGGTTCACATTTTGCTTTAAGTAAATTAGAAGATACTTACAAAACAAAATCAATATTTACCCTAAACGTAAAAATAAGTCGTGTTTTTATAAAGGAATGAGAATGAAACAACTAACCCAAAACTTGCCTAAATGGCAAAAAAAGTCAGCACCACTACTGGGTCTACTTATTATTTTTTCGACTTGGGGCAATAGCAACCAAGCGATTGCTGCAACTGTTGATGTAGCAATTCCACAAAGTAGCTTATTTGATGTAATTAGCGCTCGCGCTAAAAAGCTAGCAAGCGAAGAATATGTGGCACCTAAAAACATCGAGCTTGAAGCACTAAATAATATTGATTATCAAGACTACCGTTCAATTCGATTTAAAAAAGACAAAGCGGTGTGGAAAGATGAAGGCCTGTACGAGCTGCAATTATTCCACCCTGGTTTTTTATATAAAACACCTGTAACAATAAATACTGTTGATAGCGACTCTAAACGTAGCCGCTTACCTTTCAGCACCGACTTTTACCAATACGATGGCACTGCTGCACCACTACAAGAAGAAATAGCTAAAAGTGTGGCGGGCACTCAACTAGGCCATGCTGGATTTCGCTTACATTACCCATTAAATACTAACGAGTATAAAGACGAAGTAATGGTATTTCAGGGAGCATCGTATTTTAGAGTCGTTGGCCCTCAACAAGTTTATGGCTTATCAGCAAGAGGCCTTGCCATTGATACTGCTGAGAATTCGGGTGAAGAATTTCCAATGTTCAAAGAGTTTTGGTTAGTTAAACCAAAGGCAGAGCAAACACAAATCACCATTTTTGCATTGTTGGATAGTCCATCTATTTCTGGTGCGTACAAATTTAGCGTCGACCCTACAACGAATATGCTAGTTGATGTTGATATGCAGATTTTTGCGCGTAAAGATATTAAAAAACTAGGTGTAGCACCATTAACGAGTATGTTTTATCACGGCGAAAACAGCACCAAATTTTTTGATGACTATCGCCCTGAAGTTCATGACTCGGATGGCCTATTAACTCAATCTGCTGATGACAAGTGGGTATGGCGCCCTCTTAACAACCCATCACAACTCAGCGTTACTTCATTTTCGTACAATAACCCAAAAGGTTTTGGGTTAGCTCAACGAGACCGAGACTTTAATAACTATCTAGACACAGAAGCACATTACCACGACCGCCCTAGCCTATGGATTGAACCACAAGGTGAGTGGGGAAATGGTCGTGTAGAGCTTGTAGAAATACCGACTGATACAGAAACTAACGACAATATCGTAAGTTACTGGGTACCAGAAAAACCAATGAAGGCCGGAGATTCATTAAAATTAAGCTACAAAATGACGACCTTTAATTCAGTTTTAACTCAGCACGAGAAAGCACGTGTACTACGTACAAGAATTGGTAGCGCCGCTTTACCAGGTGAGGACAACCCACCACCAAAAAGCCACCGCCAATTTACTGTTGATTTTACTGGATCAGAAATAAATCAACTGTCTAAACAGTTAAAACTAGATGCCGACATTCAACTTACAACAGGCGAAGTAACCGACGTGAATGTACAAAAACTTCCGGATTCACGTGGATGGCGTGTAGCCTTTAAAATTGCACCACAGGACGATCAACCCGTTGATATGCGTTTATCGTTAAAACTACGTGACAAAGAAATTAGCGAGGTATGGAGCTATGTTTGGTACCCAAATGACATCAAGTAATAAAGGTAGGGGCACTCCAATGCCATTCAAAACACTAAGAGTATGGCTATTTGCCATTGCGGCACTTGGCACATCTGGCTACGGCATATCTATTATGTTTGAGATTTTAAGCTCAAACGGTATGACATTACTTGAGTATGCCCTTTTAGTATTATTCTCAATCACATTTGCTTGGATTGTAACGGCTTTTTGTAGTGGCACAATCGGCTTTGTACTACAGTTGTTTCGAATTGACCCGCTTACGTTAAAACGTATTAAACCAATTGAGTTCAATAACGAGGCAATTAACGCTCAGAAAACCGCCGTTGTAATGCCTATTTATAACGAAGATACCCACCGTGTTATCGCGGGCTTTGAAGTAAGTCTACAATCGTTAAAAGAAACTGGTCAGCTTGATAATTTTGATTTTTATTTATTAAGCGATACACAAGACCCTCAAATAGTTAAAAACGAGCTAAGTGCATGGCATGCATTGTGCGAACGTTTAGGGGATACAGCAAAGCATGTTTTTTATCGTCGTCGCGAAGATAACAAACACCGCAAAGTAGGTAACCTAACCGACTTTTGTGAGCGCTGGGGAAGTAATTACGACCATATGATTGTGCTTGATGCAGATAGCGTAATGACCGGTAAATGTATGTTAGAACTTACTACAAGCATGCTAAACAACCCACAAGCAGGCCTGATCCAAACGATTCCAATACCTGTTCGTCAAGATACCTTTTTTGGTCGTTTTTTACAGTTTGCGTCAGTGCTATATAGCCCAATGCTCGCTACTGGCTCAGCATTTTGGCAAACAGATAAAGCCAACTACTGGGGTCATAATGCAATCATTAGAGTTGAAGCATTTATAACGTGCTGTGGCTTGCCAACACTCAAAGGTAACGCACCTTTTGGCGGTGAGATTTTAAGTCATGACTTTGTAGAAGCATCACTACTTCATAGTGCAGGTTGGGACGTACTATTACTATCAGATATTGAAGGTAGCTACGAAGAAGTACCAAGTAATATTCTCGATTATGCTGTACGCGATAGACGCTGGGTACAGGGTAATATTCAGCACTTAGGTTTACTATCGTCATCTAAATTAAAATTAATGAGTAAGCTGCACTTTCTATTAGGTGCAACCGCTTATATTTCATCACTAATTTGGCTCTCAATGCTAGCGCTAAGTACTATTGATGCAGTAACGCGCGCATTAAATAGTGATGTGTACTTTAACCGTGTTTATCAATTATTTCCTACATGGCAAATAGCTAAAACCGATCTTATTGATTCACTCTTGTATTTAACTATTGTTATTTTATTAATGCCTAAATTAATGGGCGTAATAGTCACCCTAATACATAGAAACAAACGCTTTGGTGGTTCAATTAAGTTAATCCTAGGTTCAATTATTGAAACTGTATTTGCTATTATTGTTGCACCATTAATGATGGTATTTCATGCTTACTTTGTACTTTGCGTATTTTTAGGTAAAAAAGTGAAGTGGGATGCACAACCGCGCGAAGGTCGTATGGTTCCGTGGAAAGAAGCGTTTGGTTATACGTTATTCTCTACTATTGTGGCTATAGCATGGGGCAGCACAGCCTACTACTTCACACCTGTCTTCTTTTGGTGGCTATCACCTATATTATTAGGCTTAGTATTAGGTGCTCCAATTATCCGTTATACCAGTAGTATCAAACTCGGCGTACAACTAAGAAAGTTAGGTATATTTATTTGCCCTAGTGAAGTTGATAACGACTCAACTCTAGAGGCGCTTAAAGTACATCTAAAAGAGATTTCCGTGCCAGAGGAAGGAACTTACCCACAAACAATTCCGGCACTGCCACAAGAGCATATGGTATCAATGCCTATACAATCTTTTAAAAAGCCACGCAGGCTAAAGATGAAAGCGCTAAAAGCTAAGGCTATAAAAAAGTTTAATTAGCGCGTTATAAAATAAAA
>NZ_JACJDN010000394.1:0-3861 GCF_014163565.1 Pseudoalteromonas sp. SR45-5
GGTTTACGTCTTCACTTTCGCTTGCTAGGGTTGTCGCATTTTGGGCATTCAAGGTTGCTTGCTCTGTCACCTTTGCCATTATTTGTTGAATGTCGCCACTGTTAGTCAATTGCTCATGTGATGCATGAGCAATTTGCTCACTCATCTGATTAACAGACAACAATGTGCTTTTAATACGCTCTACGGCTTTATTTAGTTCAGTGCTGTTTTTAACACATTGCTTGGCTTGGTGTTGGCCATCAGTAATGTGTTCTTGAGTTGTTTTAGTGTGTTGTTGCAATGTTTGGATCATGGTGTTTATTTCGCTAGTCGAGGTTTGTGTACGTGCAGCTAATGATCGAACCTCATCAGCAACTACAGCAAACCCGCGTCCGTTTTCACCCGCTCGCGCTGCTTCAATTGCAGCATTAAGTGCAAGTAAGTTAGTCTGCTCGGCAATGCTACTAATTGTTTCAACAATGGCTTCAATAAGCTGAGTGTACTGTGCGAGTTCTTCTGTGCTGCCTACTGCTTTATCAAGACGCTGCAATAAAGTTTCTATACTTAGACTATTTTGATTAGCAATCTCGTTTACATCATTTGCAAATTGCGATGCGTTTGTTATTTCACTTGATGTTTTATCTGCTTGCTCATAAACCGCTTGTGAGTTGGTTAGCATATTGTGTGCAAGCGATGTTGCCTGCGCGCTTCGCTCTAACTGCTGTTGTGCAACAACCGTCATTTGCTGACCTTTTTCACTGGTTTTAATAGCGCTGCGGTCTAGTTCGTGGGCGTCGCTACTAATTGCACCAATTAGGTTAGTAAGGTCTTCACTGAGTTTATTTATGTTATTTAGCAAAGTACCAAATTCATCTTTACTACGTGGGTGGCTTCGCTTTGATAAATCACCTGAGGCGATTCGGGCTAAATCGCGGTTTACTTTTTTAAGCGGTTTTAGCATTGCGCGAGTTGTAAAAATAGAGATTGCGATAATCAATATAATTAAAACAATCGTAATAATTACTACAGAACTAATCCCTGTATTTATGGCGGCCTTTGCATTAGTTTGTAAGGCATTAAAGCGCTCATCAGCCAATTTATTAAGTTCAATAAGCTGACCTTCTGTTGTTATAAATTGCTGTTGAAAGTGTTCAAAATTTTGAGCCGCAGCAATAGCACTTTTGAGTACTTTATTTTGTTGGGCGTAAATTCCTGTATCGTTGTTAAGTAACTCTCTTAATTGATTAAACTTAGCCGTTAAATTTTTAGCATTAAACGCATTATCAAAAGGTAGCGCTTGTTGCTCTAAATAGGTGAAATTAGGTTGGATGTTATCTAGTAGAAATAGAGTATCTTGCTGATGACTATTTAAATCATTGATACTTGCAGTTTGAGTAATGCTTTTTATATTATTGCTTAAGTTAAACAATAAATCATCTATACGGGTCGCTGTTCCAAACATAGCATTAAGTAACGCCTGCTGTTTTACAGGCACTTCTAAAAGTTCTATATCAAGTAAGTTAGAACTTAAATTGTAAAGTTGCTCGTTAAACGTTGCTGATAATTCTATGGTGGAATTTTGCGCTACAAACTTACGCTCTTTAGCGCTAAACATTGCGACACTTACTTCAGTCAGTTGCTCGAAACCTGCGTTGGTACTGGTGAGTAAATTTTGCATTGTTATTTGTTGATTTAGTTGAGTGCTTAACAAATTGAGCATATCGCTAAATTGTTGTTGCTCAACTTGCGCCTGTTTTTTATTTTGTTGAAGTAAATCAAGGTTTGCTTGGCTGTAAGCTAAGGCGTTAAATTTGGTAATAGACAGTAATGATAGCCTTAAATCTTTGCTGAACTGTTGTACCGGAACCGCTAATTTTTCGGTTCGGGTATTGTTAACGCTAATTTTGTTTAATGACCAATAAAAAAATACACTACTTGTTAGCACCAATATGCCAATGGCTGTAAAGGCTAAAATTATTTTATGTTTGATCGCAATTGAACGCATAACTTCATCACAATAATGGGTCTTTAATTATTGTAGCATTATTGTAATTTTTTGGTTGTTTTTATGTTAAACCTTGGTGCACTGTCTTTTTTTACCTGCAATGATTAACATGGCTTCATTACCCTTACCCCAAAACAGTACCTCTTCACTTATATATTTATTCCCGGATGCACTTTTTTCGTGATTAAGTACATGCACTTTATTGTTAAAGATAAGTTCGGCTTCAGAATTATTAATAATATTGAGTTTTACGCTCTCATCATCGCATTGGTAAGCAGTACTGGTTTTTAAATCACTACATGCGGTTAAGCTTAGTAAAATAGCGATTAATGCTAAATATACTTTCATTTTTCCTCCCATCTTCTTTAAACGTTAGTTAAAACACAGGGCAAAATTTTAATCTAATGTAAGAATAACAAAGCAAAATTAACCGTTGGTGAAAGTAGCGCTTTAAGTTATGTTTATAGCAATATTTTTTGAGCTCGGAAGCTTTATGGCAGGCACTAACCTTTTAACGTTATTAGATGATATAACCACTTTACTTGATGACATTGCGACAATGAGTAAGGTAGCAACAAAAAAAACAGCAGGTGTATTAGGCGATGACTTAGCGCTCAATGCACAGCAGGTTACAGGTGTAGCAGCAGAGCGTGAATTACCGGTTGTTTGGGCTGTGGCAAAGGGTTCATTTTTAAATAAAGCGATACTCGTACCCGCTGCTTTATTAATAAGCGTATGGCTGCCTTGGTTAATAACACCGCTTTTAATGATGGGTGGTTTGTTTTTATGTTTTGAGGGAGCTGAAAAAGTATTTGCTAAGTTTTTGCCTCATCACAATGAAGTGGTAGATGAAGATGAAAAATTAGATTTAGTTGAGTACGAAAAACAAAAAATAAAAGGGGCAATAAGAACCGACTTTATTCTTTCTGCCGAAATTATTGTTATTACTTTAGGCACTGTGGCAGGCGCTACATTACTTAACCAAGCTTTAGTGCTTTGTGTTATCGCAATTATAATGACGATTGGCGTTTATGGCTTAGTGGCCGGTATTGTAAAGCTGGATGATGCCGGGCTTTATTTACTCAACCAATCAAAGGTAACAGCTAATAAATTTAAAGAATTACTTGGGAAAGGCTTACTCGCAGCAGCGCCTAGGTTGATGCAGTTTTTAGCATTTGCGGGCACCATCGCGATGTTTTTAGTAGGTGGCGGGATTTTAGTACATGGTGTTGAGTTACTGCATCATACTCAAGTCGATGTAACAAACTATGCCCAATCTGTTGCTGGCGGTACAGGAGAAGTATTAGCTCCTCTATTGTTTGATGGTTTGCTAGGCGTGATTGCTGGCTTAGTTGTCGTGCTTATACATGTAGGTTATACAAAGTTATTTAAAAAATAATTCCAAGCTGGCGTACTTGTTGCGCCAGCTATATTGAAATTCACTCATTCACAGTTAGCTATTTTACAAAGAGATTCCAATTCAAATTGTGCTTTAGTATTTTTTTGCTCAATGGCCTTTTTGTACCAATAAATAGCTTGCTGTGGATCCTGATCTATTCCCTGACCATCACGATACATTTGCGCTAAATTTAATTGCCCCCATTGAGAGCCTGCTTCAGCAGCTTGTTTAAAGCTATTAAGTGCTTCAACAAACAAACCATCTTTAAAATAAATAATGCCTTGTTGATTGTTTTTATCGAGCTTTAAGCCTTTATATAGTGGCTTAGGTTTGGGAGGATGCATCACAAACCCACCATAAAGGATGTTGGCATAAGGGCGCAGTACGTCGTAAATAGCTTCGTCTTTATACAAACGCTTTACTTCATCACGAGGAAGGGTGATCGTTTTAGTGGAAAAGTAATTGTCTTGAATTAGCT
>NZ_JACJDN010000395.1:0-3857 GCF_014163565.1 Pseudoalteromonas sp. SR45-5
GGAACTACTAAAGAAGATAAGCTACTTGGTATTATTGAAACTGATTGGTACTCAATCATTAAAACCGAAGAAGGTTTTTGGTGGTGGGGCGATGAAGTTAACGATGATTTAGAAAAGTTTAGATTCACTATTGAAGAAAAATCACATCAACGCACTGCGTCTTTACGTGTAGAGCTGATTGATTTTAAAGGTGATAAAACGCTAACAGACTTACTCAAGCAGCAGCTAGAAGTACGTGCGCTTAACCAAGTAGTGAGCGAGTTTGATTACCGTTACCGTCAACTTGAAGTTGATATGCGTAAACGCCAAGGTATTATTTCTCTTGAAATGGGCTTTGATAATAAAGGTAATGCAGCACTTGTAACTGAGCAATCTTACGACGCTGTGTTTGACCGTTTCTCTGGGTTTTTAGAGCGCTTGTCGTTCTCTATTGTTGAAATTAACCCAGATACGGGCTTAATTACTGCAGATTATACTAAACCAGAAACAAGCGTTTGGGATTCAATTTGGGGTGATGACGTAGCTCAACTACCTATTGATGAAGGCCAATACCAAATTTTAGTAAGCAAAACTAAAGAAGGCGGTACTAGCTTAACGTGGATGGATGATAAAGGCGAAACGCTTGAGCCAGGTACTATGAATGGTTTACAACAAGCATTAGAAGCAGCACTCATTCAGCGCGGCATTAAAATTTAAATAATAATAAGTTTTACCACAAAAAGAGCGCTATGCTCTTTTTGTGGTTTTTATAGGTTAAACAATATGTCTCAGCTACCTGAACGTTCACACTATACGTGGCGCACTTGGTTTACTTTTTTGGTTCCTTCGTTAATTGGTGTGTTTTTATTTATGACACCCATTAGTACTTCGCAAGGGATGACCATTCCTATTGCCGTTATGGCAAAAGCGGTTCAAGCAATGATGCTTGGCTCTGCTCAAGCAATTATTACCCTCATTATTTGTATTACAGGGGTTATTTCTGTAATTACTAAAGTGTTTAAACCCGCCGCTATATGTAACTCACCTTTGTTAAAGCATTTATTTGATGTGAGCTGGACATGGCTGGTGGTACGCTTATTTGGTATGGCGTTTGGTTTAATGACGTACTTAAGCCTAGGCAGCGAGATGATTACCTCGGCCAATACTGGCGCGCTGGTATTAAATGACTTATTGCCTGTGTTGTTTTCGGTATTTATTTTAGCGGGCTTATTACTGCCGCTATTAATTAACTTTGGTCTATTAGAGCTTGCTGGTACGTTAATGACCAAAGTAATGCGCCCTGTATTTGGTGTACCAGGCAGAAGCGCGGTAGACTGTACTGCGTCGTGGTTAGGTGATGGCAGTGTGGGTATTTTGATGACTGCAAGGCAGTACGATCAAAAGCATTATACACAACGCGAAGCGGCTATTATTGGTACTACGTTTTCAGCGGTTTCAATTACATTTAGTTTAGTGGTGCTTGGGCAAGTTAAACTTGAATACCTATTTGCACCGTTTTACGCAACGGTATGTTTAGCCGGTATTGTTGCCGCTATTATTGTGCCGCGATTACCGCCACTGCGCTTTAAAAAAGACTTACTCATTGATGGCACTGAGCCAGATAGAGACGCTGAAACAATTCCGGGTCATAAAACTTTATTTGGCCATTCGTTAGATGTTGCACTAGCTAAAGCAGATAACTCAACGGGTGTTAAAGGCACTATAAAAGAGGGCGTACATAATGCGCTTGATATGGTGTTTGGTGTGTTACCTGTAGTAATGGCGGTAGGCACATTTGCACTGATCATTGCTGAGCATACGCCTATATTTCAGTATTTAGGTATGCCGTTTGTGCCATTTTTAGAGCTATTGCAAGTACCCGAAGCAGCCGCTGCGTCGCAAACTATTATGGTTGGTTTTGCTGATATGTTTATTCCGTCAATATTAGCAGCAGGGACTATTGAAAGTGATGTAACGCGCTTTATTATTGCCGCAATGAGTGTAACTCAGCTTATTTATATGTCTGAGGTAGGTGCACTTTTACTTGGCAGTAAAATACCGGTAAATATTTTAGAGCTATTTATTATATTTATTTTGCGAACGCTAATTACTTTACCTGTTATTGCGCTAATGGCGCATTGGCTAGTAGGCTAAATTAGCAAAAATATATTTAGCGAGTTGGTATTATTGAAAAAGCCCTGATTGATCAGGGCTTTTTTGTGTCTGTTGTATTTTTTATATTGGCGTTGGGCTTTATAAACTCCTGTTTTGCAGAGAGTCTAATCAGCGCAATATTACCAATGATAATGGCAAGAACAACAGCGACAATAATTACAATATGCCAAGTTTGCATCGCAGTATCACCTAAACTTTAGTACGTTTAAGTGTGACCGCTTTGCACTATAACAGCAATTGATTTACTCAAAAATACAATCAATAACGTTAAAAACGTCTCGCTACCGAAAGCGTTAAAAAGTTAAGCCCAGGGTTTGGCTCTTTAAAGCCTGCGTTTGAATAGTGAATAACGCGAAGGGCAACATTGGTGTGGCCAAAATCGGCTACAAGGCCTATGCGGTCTTCAAACTGGTAGTGAGTACTTATGTTTTTACCGGCAAACTGCGTTTCATCAATCAGTGATACACCAATGCCTGCTTCTACATAAAATGGGGTGTTGTTAAAACTAAAAGCAGGAAATTGCAGTACAGGTGACATAGCAAGTACTAGGTTTGATTGTGTTTCATCGCCGTGGCGGTATTCCCACATGTTTACGCTGGTTTCAAAGTAAAAGCGTGCATCACCAATAATGTTTTGCATACCAGGTGCATGATACTGATACGCAAGCTTAACGCCGTTTACGTTACCTTCGCCTTTGAGAAAGTCAACGGCATAACCGTGGTCCGATTGAGCAAAAGCAAGCTTGCCAAAAAGTGAAACTACTAATACAGAAGAGATAATAAGTGTTTTAAGTGACGTTTTCATAGGTGCCAAATGTTTGTTTGATTTAAGTTGATAACTAAATGATAAGGGCGGCCTGTTAACAATTACAATGAGGACAAAATGCCGGTTGTATATGAGCTGTTAATGGAGTTTTCTAACTGCTTGAATTTATTTTATTTATTTGATTGGTGCTAATTGGGCATTAATAAGTTGCTTATTTGTGCCTTTTTTATTGCGTATAGTTCGCGTAAATTACAGTCATCTTAATCACACAGACATATACAATTATGAAACTCTTTAAACTATTCGTCTTAGCCACTGCTTTTTTTAGCAGTTCGTTATTTGCACAAGCTCAGCAATCACCAGATCAGTTACTTGAATCGGTAGCCGACAAGCTTTTTGCAGATATTGGCCAAGTAAACTCAAAAGGTACAGCCAGCAAAGACGCGATGGCTGCCATTGTTGAAAAACGTTTAATGCCACATATTGACGTTAAGTTTGTGTCGTTTAAATTATTAGGTAAACACATTAAAGGTATTGAGCGCGAGCAAGCTGTTCAATTTATAGATGCAGTAGAGCATTACTTAACAGGCACATACGCCGGTGCACTAATGAAGTACACGGGTCAAAAAGTAGTATTTGAGCGTAATAACGCAAAAAGTGACTCTGAGTACGCAACAGTTAATACGCAAATTATTGAGCCAAATGCGCCTACTATCGACTTAAGCTTTAAGCTTCGTTTAGGTAAAAACAATGAGTGGAAAGTATACGATATTGTTGCTGAAGGCATTTCACTATTAAGTGCTAAACAAAAAGAGATTATTCAACGCATTTCTGATGTGGGTTTAGAGCAAGTTATTAGCGAGTTAAAAAGTAAATAGACTATTTGTCTGGCTCTGATTAAGCCCAACTCCAACCTCAAAAACGGCCAATTACTTATG
>NZ_JACJDN010000396.1:0-3852 GCF_014163565.1 Pseudoalteromonas sp. SR45-5
CGCCTCAGTATAATCCTACTTTATAGGCAGGCACCTAACTAGGGTGCTTGCTTTATTACACGTTTTACATATAGTTACAGGTAATCGTCATACTTTTTGAGGACACCTAGTTGCTATTTAAAGGATTAATCATTGGATTGTGCTTTTTTTGTAGCCATATCGCGGCGCAAGAATCAGTCACATTACAGCTAAAATGGACACATCAGTTTCAGTTTGCTGGCTACTATATGGCAAAGCAAAAAGGCTTTTATAATGAAGCGGGCCTTGATGTAACCATTAAACAAGCTAATCCAATGAAACCTGATACCTTTGCTCCTGTCGCCAGTGGCGAAGCACAATTTGGAGTAGGGCACTCTGGTATTTTACAGCAACGTATTAATGGACAACCTCTTGTTGCTATGGCTGCCTTATTGCAATTTTCACCTTACTGCTGGATGGTTAAAGACACGTCTGATATTTTTCATCCACGTGACTTTGTTAATAAACGTATCACTGCGGTAAGCAAAAATGATGGTACCGAACTACTTATTATGCTTAAACGCAGTGGCGTTGATGTGGATAAACTCAAAGTTTACGATGGCGAAAATCCAGGCCAGGCTTGGATTGAAAACAAGCTAGATGCTATGCAAGTATATGTTACTACAGAGCCTTATTATATGACTCAACAAGGTGTAGCTCATCGACTTGTTTGCCCACAGCGTTATGGTATGGATGTATATAGCGACATTTTATTTACCAGCGAAAACATGCTTAAGAAAAATCCTCAAACGGTCGAAAAATTCTACCAAGCGAGCCTAAAAGGGTGGCGTTATGCAATGATGAACATGGATGAAGCCATTGCAGTCACCCAGCAAAACTATGCACCGGGTAAAAGCTTTTATCAGCTCGCTTTTGAGGCTGAAGTACTAAAAAGTTATATAACCCCACCCACTACCAGTTTAGGACATATGTCGATAGCAAAGTGGCGCTTAATTGCGGACTTATATGGCATACCGCAAAACGAATTTGACGAAGTGAAATCTCACTTTATTTATATATATCAAGAGCCTGAAAAAATGCAGTTATCGTGGATGCTCATGGCAGCTATTTTGGTAAGTATTATTTCAATACCTTTGTATTTACGGCTGATTTTTAGTAAAAATTAACTGCTTAGGTAATTCACGAAACTGATATAATTAATTGTCTTTTTTATTTTTTAAGCTGTTATGACTTTAGCTGAGCAATTTTTAGCACTTGATTCTCTTTTAATACATCATCGTCAGTATTGGCAGTGCACTGCATTTGATTTTGACACTATACCTTGGCCAGAGCTACAAGGCATACTTAGCGAACTAACTGATGATCAGGTAAGCGTTCTTGATAACGATCAAAACCAGCTATACCAATTTTTTAGCCAGCACATAAACCAACTTGATGAACTTGCAAAGTTATGCGAGTTACCTAGCACAGCCCACTCTCGAGCTGATTATCCATTTTGGATAAGTAACGGCATTAAAGGTCGTAAGTTTGCACAGTTACAAGATTTTGTATCTGCACTACCTAATACCAAACAACCTGTTTTAGAGTGGTGCGCGGGTAAAGGACACTTAGGTCGAATGCTTGCGTTTAATGGCGCAAGTAATGTACATAGTATTGAACTGCAACAAAGCTTATGCGAGCAAGGACAAAAAAGTGCACAGCAACAAGGCTTAGCAATGCACTTTAGCCAAGCAGATGTATTAAAAGACGATATCACTCAATTTTTTAATACAGACATGCATGCTGTAGCACTTCACGCATGCGGTGGCTTACACCAAGCATTTATGCGCCAAGCAAGTTTAGCGAAAGTACAGCAAATTAGCTTTTCACCTTGTTGCTACCATTTATTCACGGCTAATGAGTACCGTGCAATGAGTGAGGATGCAAATAAAAGTGAGCTTAATCTAACGCATCGTGATTTAAAGCTCGCATTACAAGAAACTGTCACAGCGCCTTCTCGTTTGGAAAAAGTACGTAAAACAGAACTTGAGTGGCGACTTGGTTTTGATGCACTAAGAAAGTCGATCACTGGCGAGCAATATTACGTAAGCGTACCTTCGGTCAACAAAGCTATATTCTCAGATTCGTTTAAATCGTTTTGTGCATGGGCTGCAGATAAAAAGGCATTAAAATTACCTCAAGATACTGATTATATTAAGTATTTAGAGGTTGGGGTGGCTCGAAAAAAAATAACTGACCGAGTTGAACTGGTTCGACATGTGTTCAGAAGGGCAATTGAAGTTTGGCTTGTGCTCGATCGTGCTTTATATTTGCAACAGCAAGGTTATCAAGTAAGCGTTAAAACGTTTTGTGAAAAGCAGTTAACGCCTCGTAATATTTTGATTCTTGCTAATGTCCATTAAATTTCCGTCCTCGACTTAATAAGAGATGCAATGAGAAAGTTAAAAAATTTATTCGATAACAACAAACGTTGGGCTGCTCGTACAAGTGAAGCAGACCCTGAGTTTTTTAAAATTTTATCTATGCAACAAAATCCAGAGTATTTATGGATTGGTTGTTCAGACTCTCGTGTACCTGCAAATCAAATAGTTGATTTATTACCAGGCGAATTATTTGTACATCGTAACGTTGCTAACGTGGTTGTACACACTGACCATAACTGCTTATCGGTTATGCAGTACGCTGTAGAGGTTTTAAAAGTAAAACATATAATGGTAGTAGGTCACTATGGTTGTGGTGGCGTACAAGCCGTTTTAAACAATGCTAAATTTGGCTTTATTGATAATTGGCTACGCCATGTAGGAGATGTAAAAGAAAAGCATCTTGAACAACTCGACGCAATGCCAGAAAGCGAACGCTTAAGCCGCCTTATTGAGCTAAATGTAATTGAGCAAGTACGTAATGTGTGTCGTACTAACATTGTGCAAGATGCCTGGGAGCGAGGCCAAGAACTAAGCGTTCATGGTTGGGTTTATGGTTTAGAAAACGGCCATCTTCATGATTTAGAATCTGTAGTAACGTGCGCGAGTGAAGAAACGCAAAGCTACAAAAAAGCAGTGCAACACGTATTTAAAAAAGTGGGTGAAAATAAATAAATCCATGACTAAAACGGCGGTGTTAATAGGTGCTACAGGCTTGGTCGGTAATGAGTTGCTCCATAAGTTACTTAATAGCGATCGTTATACAAAAGTAGTTACGTTAAGCCGTCGAGCTCTGCCTGTCACACATGCAAAGCTAGTTAATCACGTTATTGATTTTGAAAAATTAACTCAATATGTTGAGCTTTTTAAAGGTGATGTATTGTTTTCGTGTTTGGGCACAACCCGTAAACGAGCGGGCTCGATACACGCTCAGCGTAAAGTTGATTTTGATTATCAGTTTATAGCGGCGCAGTTAGCGGCATGTAATGGCGTTACGCATTATTGCTTAGTGTCATCAAGCGGGGCGAATACGCACAGTAATAGTGCTTATTTGAAAATGAAGGGAGAGCTTGAGCAACATATTAAAGCACTCCCTTTTGATAAAATAAGTATTTTACAACCATCTTTATTATTAGGCGATCGTGAGCAATTTAGAGTGGCAGAAAAGATAGGCAGTATTATTTTTCCTGCTATTACACGATTTGCGTTTTTAAAGCGTTACAAACCAATAACTGGCGAACAAGTTGCGCAAAAAATGCTGAGTGTGAGTTTAGCTCAGCAGGCTAAGTTGTCTTATTATGTACTTGATGAGCTATTTGAATAAACTTGGTAAAATGCAAAAGGCAGCCTGAGCTGCCTTTTTTGTACATTAAATTAATACCAATTTTATTAAAAAAATGATCATCTTAGTGTATTAAATAACTCACTAACTACGTTAAAAATTATTTATATA
>NZ_JACJDN010000397.1:0-3843 GCF_014163565.1 Pseudoalteromonas sp. SR45-5
CGAATTTAAAAATAAAAAGAACAATATAAATTGCCTATGTCTTATAAAACTGATGCGACTAGAGCGCTTGAGATAAAAACTGATCAACTAAGTATCATTAATCAATTTTCATCTAGCCTATTGCAACTCGATACATTAGAAGAATTGTTTGAGTATGTTACAACGCACGTTGTAAATCGCTTAGGGTTTGTTGATTGTGTCATATATCTAGCTGACAATAATGCAAATACATTAAACCAAGTTGCATCAATGGGTATTGCACACGCGCGGGACAAATATCAAGCGGAACGTAAAATAATACGTTTTAGTGAAGGTATAACGGGCGCAGTTGCAACGACCGGAAAAGCGGTAATTATTAACGATGTAACGAAAGACAGCCGTTATATCGCTGATGAACGCCCTGCTCAATCAGAACTATGTGTTCCCCTTATATACAAAGAACAAGTTTTAGGTGTTATTGATTGTGAGCACCCAATCAAAGGTTATTTTACCAATGCACACCTTGAAATTCTTACAACAGTTGCTCACTTACTCAGTGCCAAGATTAACCAGGTTAATACAGTAAACAACTTACAAAAAACAGTTGAGCAACTCAACAATGCACAAAAATTAGAAAACAGCTTATTACAAATAGCTAACCTAACTTACAAAGCGAGTGACCTAGATACATTTTTTAAAGCCTTGCATTCAATCATAAATAACTTACTTCGAGCCGATAACTTTTTTATCGCTCTATACGACAAAAAAGTAGATATACTTGACCTCGTTTACATAGTCGAAGAAGGTATAAACACTAAAACTCATCAAAAAATATCTAAAGAACAACTTAAAGACACCGCTTCATATTACCTTCTAAAAACAGAGCAAACCCTATTACTCAACAAAGATGCCTTTCAAAGTCACATTAATAACGGTGATTTTAAAATGGTAGGTCGGCAATCTGAGTCTTGGTTAGGTGTTCCATTTCAAACAAGTGATCGTATAAGCGGGGTTATCGTTGTACAAAGCTACGATAAAACACTGCATTACAACGAACACGATAGTGCTCTTCTAACGTATGTAAGTCGCCAAATAAGTATGGCAATTGATAGGCAATTAGCCCGCCAAGAACTTGAGCACAAAGCATTACATGACGAGCTTACAGGCCTTGCTAACCGCTCACTACTTATTGAACGTATAAAACATGCTATTTTACGTTTAACGCGTGCTAAAAAGAGTACTAGCCATGCCCTGTTGTATCTAGACTTTGACCGTTTTAAAAGTATTAATGATTCGCTCGGGCATGAAGTTGGGGACCACTTCCTTATAAAAATATGCGACTTGATTAAAGGTACAGTACGAAGCACGGATACATTTGCACGTTTAGGCGGCGATGAATTTGCAATTTTTATGGAAAACATCACGCATAAAAACCAAGTTAATGAAGCTTTAAACCGCATTAAAAACGCATTATCAAAACCTTTAAATATAGATAACCACTTACTCCAAGCATCAACGAGTATTGGGGTTGCCTATACAGATAACGTAAACGACAAAGCTTATATATTACTGCAACAAGCCGATGCCGCTATGTATGAAGCTAAGTCAACCGGACGTGGTCAGGTAAAGTTTTTTAATAACACGATGCGTAAAAAACTTAAAACCCATGCCGATATAGAAAACGACTTACAACACGGTATTGAACACAACGAGTTTGAACTTTATTTTCAACCAATTTTCACAATTACTACCAGTGAAGTTATCGGCTTTGAAGCACTTGTTCGTTGGCATCACCCTACAAAAGGGTTTGTACCCCCTAATGACTTTATACCGATAGCTGAAACTACAGGGCAAATTATAAATCTTGATTTACATTTACTTGATTTAGCGGCCCAGCATATTTCAAATTGGTACCAACAAGGCCATCGCTTTTTAAAAGTCACCGTTAATGTATCGTCACGACACTTTGCAAGCCTCGATTTTGTAGCGCAAATACATTCCATTTATAATAAGTACCAATTACCTCTAGGTTCTTTATGCTTAGAAATTACCGAATCTGGCTTAATAGAAAATCTAGAGCTCGCCACTCAAATAATTGAAGGTCTCTCACCTTTAAAAGTAAAATTATGTCTTGATGATTTTGGAACAGGTTATTCAGCACTAGGCTACTTGCACCAACTGCCTATTCATATTTTAAAAATAGATAAAAGCTTTATTGACCATCTACAGGATTCTACTAACCCACTTGTTGAAGCCATTTTATCACTTGCGCAATCATTAAAACTTGAAGTTGTAGCTGAAGGAATAGAAACAGTTGAGCAATTAACTATTTTGCAATCCACCGCGTGCGACTATGGCCAAGGCTTTTTAAAATCAAAACCTGTTACTGCCAAAGAAGCCATATTACTAATTAATAAATCCTTATAAAAAGAGCCAGCGAGTAGGTCGCTGGCTTAGGTATTACGCATATACTCTCCCATTGAGCTAAACTTAAGCTATAAGGCAAAACGACTCTATTTTTTAAAGCACAATCTAAAGTAAGCATTCAACAAACCTCACCTCATACCGTTATCAACATGGTTAAAACTCACGCTGAGCTAAAACGCACAGCAATCGTTATATTTAAAATACAACATGAAGCAAACTCATCTAAAACTCATCAAACCAGTTTTCAAATGACTTTTATCATTACTAACTCTAATATTTTCACGATTCATAGCGATAAACTGCAATAAAACGCATAATTTTAGCCATCTAGACGTTGAAACGTTTTTTATATAGGCGTAGTATGTAATTAATCTGAGCTGAACTCACTTTTCCCATGAGAATTTTTAAAGATGATTGGTATTAAACATTTAAAAACCATAGCAACCCTAAAAGAAACAGGATCTTTGGTTAATACAGCACGAGAGTTATTTTTGACACAGTCTGCTTTATCTCATCAAATCAAAGATTTAGAGAATAAATTGGATTGCCAATTATTTGAGCGTAAAACTCAACCAGTCCGCTTTACTCCTCAAGGAATGCTATTACTTGAATTAGCTCACGAAATATTGCCAAAAATGGAAGCGACTAAATGTCGTTTAAAAGAAAGCTTAAACCAGCCCATTTCTCAACTACGTTTGAGCGTGGAATGCCATGCATGTTTTCATTGGTTATTACCTACTATTAAAGAATTTAATAACTTTTGGCCTGATATAAAAATTGATTATGAACGTGGCTTTAGTTACGACGCTATTCCTGACTTACTAAGCGATGAGCTCGATTTAGTTTTAACGTCTGACATACGCGAACCCGACACATTAGAATACGCGCACTTATTTGATTTTAAATTGAAGCTTATTGTGGCGCCGGATCATGAACTTGCTAAAAAAGCGTATGTAACAGCGCTTGATTTAAAAAACGAAACTATTATTTCATACCCTATCCCGCGTGAACGCCAAGATATATTTAAGCATTTCATTCAAAATGCTCGTTTTGACGGTACACTAAAAACGGTTGACCAAGGACTACTTATTTTTCAACTAGTAAGTGCTGGCATGGGCGTTGCTGCTTTGCCCGATTGGCTAGTTACACCTTATGAAAGCCAAGGCTTAATTAAATCAATTCCTTTAGGCGCTCTTGGCCTTACTCGCCCTATGTATTTAGCGATGAAAAAAGACATGAAAGATAACCCTGTTTATCGTCACTTTTTAAATACATGTAAGCTAAATAACGGTCGATAATCATCAATATAATAAGTAATATCGCTGTAATTAACTCTACAGCGTTTAACTCTTATGTTTGTTATTAAAAAAATGATTGGTGGTTTACTTATGCCACTGCCTCTATTTGGTTTATTTGCGTGCCTGATGCTCCTACTGG
>NZ_JACJDN010000398.1:0-3834 GCF_014163565.1 Pseudoalteromonas sp. SR45-5
AAAAAAAGCGCCTTAGGCGCTTTTTCTATTTGTTTAGCAGTGCATTAGTGGTCGTGGCCACACCCACCTTCGCCATGTACGTGGCCGTGAGTTAATTCATCTTCTGTAGCATCACGTACTTCTAGTATTTCTACATCAAAGTTAAGTGTTATACCTGCAAGTGGGTTATTACCATCTACAATCACTTCTTCATCTTGAATATCGATGATCATTACTGATTGGTCACCATCATCTGTTGATGCACGAAATTGCATGCCAACTTCAATTTCCATACCTTCAAACATTGATTTAGGTACTGCTTGCATTAGGTTTTCGTGGCGCTCGCCGTAACCTTCTTCAGGTTCAACCTTTACGCTAAGCGTGTCGCCTGGTTGCTTGCCCAGCAAAGCATTTTCTAGGCCTGAAATTAAATAGCCTGTGCCAATGATAAAGTGTAGTGGCTCACCACCGAACGAGTTATCAATGCTATTGCCATCATTATCCATTACTGAATAATGCATTTTTACCACTTTGTTTGCCGCAACGATCATAGTCATTCCTATTTATTCATCTTCAAGAGAGTAGGGTAGAGGCAGAATGCTTAGCTCCACCTGAGGTGTGTGTTTTGCACGAAGTACCTGAGTTACATCAGTATCGTTTGGCAACACAACGAGGCCTGTTAATTTATTTGTTTGCTCATCAAAACTTTGTGCAATAAGTTTACCTGCACGGCGCCAATTTTCGCCTAATTGGGTTTCTAAATCAGGCTCTGAAAGAATCCCTTCGCTTTGCCCCGAAACGATATACATTGCACGTTTATTTTTACCAAGGTACTTCATACGGGCTACGGTTTCTTGACCTGTATAACACCCTTTTTTGAAACTTATACCGCCAATAGCATGTAGGTTTACCATTTGAGGAACGTACTCGCCAATTGCATCTGCACTTAGCTGAGGCTCACCGGCAAGCATCGCTGCTTGTTGCCAAGGGGCTTCGTTATCAAGTGTGGATACGTTATCAGGCATGCTAAATTGGTTATCAACCATTATTAAAACACGGTTATCAGCTAATTTTAGCGCTTTACCATTCGTAAAATCACACGCGCTTGCATCGCCTTCAAAGCTAATATCAAGTTGTGCCAGTACATCAGATAAATCATCACCAATTAAACCAATTAAACGCTTTGAGCATTCAGTAATATCAACTTTTGCAAATACAGCGTATTTTTTAAGTTCAGCTAATGATTTTTCAACTTCAGCTTGGCTACCCGCAAGGTAGTAGCTATCTTGGTAAGAAAATAATTTAAATACACCCCAAAGTTTACCTTTGGCGCTGCAATGGCCAGCCCACAAATAATTACTGCTGGTTAATTTATTTAGATCTTGAGTGATTTGTCCGTGCAAATAAGATAATTTATCAGCACCGCAGAGGCTAATAAGTTGATGAGATAACGGACATGCATAAACGCTCGACATAAAAACCTTCTTTGCAATATAAATGAAGTGACATAATAACGCAGTTGTTACGTATGGTACAGACAAGCGCTTATTGGTGTGGGTTTATTATTTAATGAGAGATTAATAGCTGCTAAATAGGCTTGTGTTTGTTAAACTCGAGTCAATTAAGTATGAGGTTTAAAATGGTTGAAATTCATAGTAAAGCACGTATTCGTTGGGCTTGTCGTCGTGGCATGTTAGAGCTAGATGTTTTGTTTATGCCGTTTGTAGAAGAAGCATACGACTCTTTGAGCGCAGAGCAACAGGCTATCTTTCAGCGTTTGCTAACAGAAGAAGACCCTGACTTGTTTGCATGGTTTATGGGTCATGAAGAATGTAAAGACGAGCAGTTAAACGGTATGGTTTCGCTGATCTTAGACCGAGTTCGTGTATAGGTTTACTGTTACAAATAATAAAGCTGACCACAAACCAATTGTGGTCTTTTTTTGTATACTTAGTTTTATATTATGTTTATATTTAGATTCACTATTAGCTATGCTTTTTTGTTTAATAATAAATGCACTAGCTGGCTTGATAATGTGGCGCAAAGTATTAGCAATTCACCCACATGAGGGCATTATAATATTAGAACCAAAGTTATTTAGATTTGAGGGCGAGAGCTTAAAAATTCAGGGTGAAATAAGTAACAAAAGCCGATTTTATGGTAATAATATATGGCTTCATATTAAAGGTTTTAGTAACAACCATTGGCTTATAATTTCAGCCAATGGCGTTAATGAGCAAAGTTATGCGCGTCTAAAACGTGCCACTGTCGGCGCAATTAATTGCGTTTTGGAGTCAAAATAGTCGGCGTTGGGTTTTCACTTTGTTCAGGGTAATCAATAGTGTAATGCAAGCCTCTGCTTTCTTTTCGCTCCATAGCACTTCTAATAATAAGCTCTGATACTTGCACTAAATTACGAAGCTCAAGTAAGTTGTTACTTACTCTAAAGTTTGCATAGTAATCGTGTATTTCTTGCTGTAGCAACTCAACTCTATGCAGTGCTCGTTCTAAGCGTTTAGTAGAGCGTACAATACCTACATAATCCCACATAAATAAACGTAGTTCATGCCAGTTATGGGTAATAACAATTTCTTCATCTGAGTTACTAACACGGCTCTCATCCCAATGAGGAAGCGCCATCGGCTCTGGTGCATGTTCAATTTTACTTAAAATATCTTTAGCTGCAGCGTGAGCAAATACAATGCACTCTAATAGTGAATTACTTGCCATACGGTTTGCACCATGTAAGCCTGTGTAAGCAACTTCACCTACAGCATATAAGTTATCGAGATCTGTTTTGCCGTTAAAGTCAGTCATTACACCACCACAGGTGTAATGCGCAGCAGGCACAACTGGGATTGCTTCTTTCGTTATATCGAGGCCTACACTTAAGCATTTTGCGTAAATAGTAGGAAAGTGCTCAATAATAAAGTCTTTATCTTTGTGGCTAATATCTAAATAAACACAATTAGCGCCTAAGCGCTTCATTTCAAAATCGATTGCGCGTGCCACTATATCGCGTGGAGCAAGCTCTTCACGGCTATCAAAGTCTTTCATAAAACGAGTGCCATCTGGGCGTTTTAAATAAGCCCCTTCACCGCGCATGGCTTCGGTAATTAAAAAGTTTTGTAGCTCTGGATGATAAAGACTTGTTGGATGAAATTGATTAAATTCCATGTTGGCAACTTTACAACCTGCACGCCAAGCCATTGCAATACCATCACCACTTGATACGTCTGGATTAGATGTATATAAATACACTTTACTTGCACCACCGGTTGCAAGAGCAACAAATTTAGCTGAAATGGTTTCTACCTTTTTAGCTTTTTTGTTCCACACATACATGCCTTCAATGTGTGAGCCTGTTTTTCCGGCGCTTTTATCTGTGATTAAATCAATGGCGTTGTATTGCTCTAAAAGCGTTATATTTTTATGAATTTTAACTTGGCTGATAAGTGTTGTTTGCACCGCTTTGCCTGTTGCATCGGCTGCATGCAATATACGACGATGGCTGTGACCACCTTCACGTGTTAAGTGAAAACGCTCTTTTCCTTTGCTATCAAACTCCATATCAAAGGGTACGCCTTGGTCGATTAACCACTGTAGGCAATCGTGGGCATTGCTGGCGGTATAATGAACAGCGTCTCTATCGCATAAACCGCCGCCTGCATCGAGTGTATCTTCAACATGAGATTCTATGCTGTCGTTTTGTTTATCAAATACAGCAGCTATACCGCCTTGGGCATACAAAGTAGAACCTTCGGTAAGCGCTCCTTTACTGATCACGGTAACGTTACAATAATTAGCTAGAGATAATGCAAGTGATAAGCCTGCTGCGCCGCTACCTATAATAGC
>NZ_JACJDN010000399.1:0-3823 GCF_014163565.1 Pseudoalteromonas sp. SR45-5
CTATGTCAGAGGCCAATATTGTGGATATAACCCCGTTTTTAGCAAAACACCAACTGCCTTTAAAGTATCAATATTTGAGTGAGCAATATTTTGTTCCACTTGCGCATGACATCCTCGAATCTAAAAAAACAAATACTCCTATTTTTGTTGCCATAAATGGATGCCAGGGCTCAGGAAAAACAACACTCGCAGATTTTTTAGTTACGTGGTTTTCTAAAAACACACCACTTAACAGTGTTGCATTGTCTATTGATGACTTTTATTTAGCAAAACAAGCACGTACTGAGCTTGCCAAAGACGTACATCCTCTTTTTACTACTCGTGGAGTACCGGGTACTCACGACGTAGCGTTAATGAATAGCACAATAACTAACTTACTGGCAGGAGAGGTAAACGTACCGCTTCCACGTTTTAATAAACACGAAGACGACTGCGTGCCAACAAGTGATTGGCTAACAAATGAAAAGCCAGTTGATATTGTTATTTTAGAAGGGTGGTGCGTGGGCAGTGAGCCACAACCGCTGTTTTCATTGAGTGAGCCGCTTAACGAGTTAGAGCAACAGTTTGATAAAGAAGGCGTTTGGCGCCGCTGTGTAAATAGCTGTTTGGCAAATGAATATAAAGCCGTTTTTAACCTAATTGATTATACCGTTATGCTAAAAGCACCGAGTTTTAGTGATGTTTTTACATGGCGACAAGAGCAAGAACAAAAGCTAATAGCCAAAAAAGGTGAAGGCTCAGGCACCATGACTAACGAGCAATTGGTGTATTTTATTTCTCATTTTGAGCGCATTACGCGTGAGAACTTAAACACACTGAGCGCTAAAGCAAATGCTTTAATTGAACTTGATAGCAACCGAGATATTAGCGGTATGCACCTAACAAGTGATGACACCCTTCAACCTATTATTTTTACAGATTTGGACGGTACATTACTCGATCACGCCGATTACAATACAAATAATATCAGTGAGTTATTACAGCAGCTGCAAAATGCGCATATTCCTGTGGTGTTTAATACCAGCAAAACTTTTTGCGAAGTTATAGAGCTTAAAAACGATTTAAATATTCAACAGCCTTTTATTGTCGAAAACGGTGCAGCGGTATTTATTCCAGAAGACTATTTTGAATTAAAGCCAATTGGTTGTAAAAAAGTAGGCGCTTATTGGTGCTACGCAATGGCAAAGCCGTTATCGAGTTTATTAAATGATTTAAATACTTTAAAGGCGGATTATAAAGCGCATTACAAATTGTTTAGTGACTTATCGAGTGAGCAAATTTCAGAGCTTACCGGGCTAAACGATGCACAAGCAAGACGCGCACAAACTCGCGATTATTCAGACCCTCTTTATTGGTATGGCAATGACGAATTACTCACAGCCTTTGTAAACGATGTTGAAGCACTCGGCTACGATATAAAAATTGGCGGACGCTTCATTCATATTGCCAAAAATACCGATAAAAGCGCTGCACAGCAGTGGTTAGTTAAACAGTTTACCCATCATTTCAGAAAGCCTCTCACGGTTATAGCACTGGGTGATAGCGATAACGATAAGCAAATGTTAGAACACGCAAATATCGCCATTATTATTGCCAATCCGGCGAGTAAAAAGCCGGTTAAATTGTCGCACAACAAAGCACGATATTCTCAATCACCAGCACCGCTGGGCTGGATTGAAGAAATAACGTCGTTGCCGTGTATTAGCAGTATTTTAAGTATTTCTGAGGAGCAAACATCTCATGGCTGATTTTTACCAAAATGGCATTATTACAACACTACATAATATTGCCGACAGACCAATAGAAGACCTAGAAAAAGAGCTACTTACTTTTAGTAAGCAGCGCCCTATGGGGTTAATACTTCCTTCGTTATTTAGTGAACTTGAAGGCCCTGCGCTGCAAAATATAGTTAGTGAATTACGCGAAGTACCATATTTATCACAAATTACGATAGGCTTAGATAGAGCCGACGAAGCACAGTACCGTCATGCACTAGGCTTTTTTAAAGAGCTAAACCAAAATCATAAAGTATTATGGAACGACGGCCCACGCTTACAAGCACTAGATAAAGAATTACAAGAGCTAGGTGTTGCCCCACGCGAGCTGGGTAAAGGGCGTAATGTGTGGTACTGCATGGGCTATAAATTAGCAACAGCAGAAGTAGAGTCTATCGCGCTGCATGATTGTGATATTTTAACCTACGATAGAAGCCTACTTGCTCGCTTAATTTACCCCGTTGCGCATCCGCGTTTTAACTATGAATTTTGTAAAGGGTTTTACCCGCGTACTGCTAATGGCAAAATTAATGGCCGTGTATCGCGCTTATTAGTAACGCCACTGCTTCGCTCATTTAAAACAATTTTAGGCAATACCGACTACCTTGAATATATGGACTCTTTTAGATACCCACTTGCAGGTGAGTTTTCGTTTAGACGCGATGTATTAAACGATATTCGTATCCCAAGTGATTGGGGCCTTGAAATAGGTGTACTGAGTGAAATGTATCGTAACTATTCGCATAACCGCTTGTGCCAAGTAGATATTGCCGATAATTACGATCATAAACACCAAGAACTTTCACTTGATGATCAAAGTGCAGGTTTGTCTAAAATGTCGATTGATATTACTAAGGCATTGTTTAGAAAGCTGGCGACTCAAGGTGTTACTTTTACCAGCGAAACAATTCGTTCATTAAAAGCGACTTATTACCGTATCGGTTTAGATTTTATAGAAACGTATCATAACGACGCGCTAATGAACGGGTTAACGCTTGATGTACACCAAGAAGAAAAAGCAGTAGAAATGTTTGCACAAAATATTATGGAAGCAGGGCAACACTTTTTAGAAAACCCAATGGAAGCGCCATTTGTGCCAAGTTGGAACCGTGTTGTATCAGCAATGCCAGACGTACTTGAGCGCTTAAAAGAAGCCGTAGAGCTAGATAACGAAGAATATAGTTAACCTGCGTGCAGGTTAACTAGCCTATAAGTCTAAACAATAAATATTAGGGGCGCATGTGAGTACAGTTAGCGAATTATTTTTACAACGAGTAGAGCAACATCTTCATATTATTTATGAGGGTGTTGAGCTGCCTTTATCGGTTACTGAGCTTGCTCAGCAACTCATTAAAATTATACTAGGTAGCAATGCACTGCGCGACCCGACACCCCATACAAACCGGTGGGATGAACAAGATATAGTATTGATTGCTTATGGCGACTCTATTATTAAACACGATGATAGTGAATTTGCCGTATCGAGCCCAATGGAGGCACCGCTTAAAACACTACACAGGTTTATAAAAGAGCAATGTGATATGCAGTTAAATGCGCTGCACATATTGCCATTTTACCCGTACAGCTCAGACGAAGGCTTTGCCGTAATGAACTACGTGCAAGTGAATGAGTCCTTGGGTGATTGGCGAGATATTCAAAATATCGCTAAAGATGTAAAGCTAATGGCGGATTTGGTTATTAACCATTGCTCAAGCAGAAGTGTATGGTTTGAGAACTTTTTAAATGATTTACACCCGGGTAAAGACTATTTCAAAACGGCCAGCTTAACGGATGATTTAAGCCAAGTTGTACGCCCGCGTACGTCATCGTTATTAAATACTGTAACTACGCCAAGCGGCGAAAAACACGTGTGGTGTACGTTTAGTCACGATCAGGTTGATTTTGATTTTGCAAACCCCGAGGTACTTAAAGAGTTTATGGGAATAATTCGCCATTATTTAGACAATGGCGTGCGTTTATTTAGACTCGATGCGGTCGCATTTTTGTGGAAACAGCTTAATACAAGTTGTATTAACTTGCCGCAAACA
>NZ_JACJDN010000039.1:0-13700 GCF_014163565.1 Pseudoalteromonas sp. SR45-5
CATATCTTGATGTTCTGTAGAGGCAAATAGCTCAGCACCGCTTACGTGTATTGTGGCTTCTGCTTTTTGATTTAATTTTTCTACATCGAGAATGACATGAACATTATTAATATGATCAGAGTGTCTTTCAAGCTTCGCAAATTTAGTATTAATATAGTCTCTTAGTGAATCAGTTAATTCTACGTGACGACCAGTTAAGTTTAGTTGCATAAGCATTACCCTCTTAGTTTAGCGTCTTAAATCAGACTTTTACGCTGATTTGACGGTGGAATAGCAAGAGATTCGCGGTATTTTGCGATTGTACGTCTCGCTACTTTAATTCCTTGCTCAGCCAATATATCCGCTATTTTGCTATCACTCAATGGTTTTGCTGAGTTTTCTGCTGCGATTAATTTTCGGATAAGCGCACGTATTGCTGTAGATGAACATTCACCACCGTTTTCAGTACTTACATGGCTTGAGAAAAAATATTTAAGCTCAAATATACCACGGGGTGTATGCATGTACTTTTGAGTAGTTACGCGAGAAATTGTCGATTCGTGCATTTCTACCATTTCAGCAACATCATTTAAAACCATTGGTTTCATGGCTTCAGGGCCATGTTCAAAAAAGCCTTGTTGTTGCTTAACAATACAATTAGTAACTTTTAATAGCGTGTCGTTTCTACTTTCTAAGCTTTTAATAAACCATTTAGCTTCTTGTAAATGTGAGCGAATAAACTGGCTGTCGCCACTTGATTTTACAGTGCGAGACATTGCTGCGTATTGGCTATTAACACGAATTTTAGGCATGCTATCTGGGTTTAATTCGACAACCCAGCGGCCTTTAATTTTTTTAACTGACACATCAGGAATAACATACTCAGATTCTTCCCTTACAATAGTATCTGCAGGTTTTGGGTTGAGAGTATGTATTAGTGTCATTACTTCTTTAAGCTCTTCTTCTTTGAGCTTAGTTTTTTTCATTAATGTACGATAGTCGCGAGCTGCTAATAGATCAATATGCTCGGTTAAAATCATTTTCGTTTCATTAATATAAGGTGTTTCTTTATCAAATTGATTAAGCTGAATACACAAACACTCTTGTAAACTACGTGCAGCAATACCAACAGGATCAAACAGTTGGATGCGTTTTAATACCGCTTCAATTTCATCAAGTTCGACTTCGTTATCATCTTCGTTTTCTTGATTAAAGCTTTCTAAAATCTCTTCGCAGCTTAGTGTTAAAATACCTGAATCATCGACAGCTTCTACAATAGCAATAGCAATAGCTTCGTCTGTAGGGCTAAATGGCGTTAGTTGTAATTGCCACATTAAATACTCATGGAGCGTTTCAGTAGAGGCGCCTTGGTATATTGATTCGTCTTCAGGCATTGGACCTGATGAGGCTGCAGGAGCGGCACTCATGTACTCATCCCAACTGACATCCATAGCCATGTCGTCACTTAGCGTGTCTTTTGCAAGTGCTTCACCAGTATCTTGTTCGTATTCGCTCGGAGCATCATCAGCAGATGCGCTAACAGTTATGTCATCGGTATCAGCTTTTTGCTCGTTTTTACCAGCAGCGTCTTCGGAATAGTCTGCCTCTTCAACCTCTAATAGTGGATTACTGTCGAGAGCTTCTTGTATTTCTTGCTGGAGATCCAATGTACTGAGTTGCAACAAACGAATAGCTTGTTGCAACTGTGGAGTCATTGTAAGTTGCTGGCCCATGCGCAGCTGTAGTGATTGCCTCATGTATCTCTAACAATCCTTTTATGTTGTTATAATTAATACTAGCAGATGCTTAAAGACATGGCGTAAATGTTACAGCCTAAATTGCTCGCCTAAGTAAACATCGCGTACTGTTTTATCATTTAATACGTGTTCTGGAGTACCTGATGCAATCAGCTCCCCATGAGAAACAATGTAGGCTTTTTCACAAACATCAAGGGTCTCTCTTACGTTATGGTCGGTAATTAATACACCAATCCCACGATTTTTAAGATGTTCTATTATTTTCTTTATATCTAATACCGAAATAGGGTCAACACCGGCAAACGGTTCATCCAGTAATATAAATTTAGGATCTGCTGCCAGCGCTCGTGCTATTTCTACACGACGACGTTCTCCCCCCGATAATGCCATACCTTGGCTATCACGAATGTGTTGTATGCTAAATTCATCTAATAAGTTATTGAGCGTGTCTTCTCTGGCTTGTTTATTTAGTTCTTTGCGCGTTTCTAAAATGGCCATTAAGTTTTGATAAACAGTCAGCTTTCTAAAAATCGATGACTCTTGTGGTAAGTAGCCTATGCCTAATCTAGCACGACTATGCATAGGTAAAAGAGTAATATCGTTATCATCAATAGATATTTTACCTTTGTCGCTAGGAACAAGCCCTACAATCATATAAAAAGTCGTTGTTTTACCAGCACCGTTAGGGCCAAGTAAGCCAACTATACTGCCAGCTTGTACTTCAAGGCCGACGTTTTTTACAACTTCACGACCTTTATAGCTTTTTGCTAATAGTTCTGCTTTTAATGTGCTCATGGTTGACCTTTATCGCCTTTTTTACTTTTTTTAGTTTCGATCGGTACTAAAATTGTGTGAACGCGGTCAGTTGAGTTTTCATCTTTTTCGGCACTGATGAGTTGCTGCTCTATGTCGTAGGTAATGCTTTTAGCATTTATTTTTTGTCCGGCTTGCGATACTTGTGCATTACCAACAAGCGTTAAAAAACGCTTAGATACATCATAACGTACTTCGTCAGCACTGGCGCTCATAGTCGTGCCGTCTGATTGCTTTTCTTCAAAGTGCGCAGGGCTACCTGTGGCAATTAATAATTGTTTATTATCACCAAGTTCATCACGTTTGTGTACTTCGAGGCGATCGGCTGTAATGCGGCGATTACCGTGAATAATCTCAACGTTTTTCTCAAAAATACCCACATTAGCTTTCAATTGACCTTCTTGCTTGTCGGCACTTATTGAAATTTGATTGGCAGCAGGTTGCGTGTTTTGCTCTGCAGCACTACTATTAAACGCTAGTATAAGTGTAGGAATTATAAGTGATTTTAATATTTTATTGGTCATAATATATGGTTCGCGTATGGTTAATTAGTTTTATCACTTCGGTTTTCAAGTCGGCTTCTAGGCCTTTACCGGTGATTTTTAAATTGGGTCCAGTGATAATGACGGGTTGCTCCGAACGCATTGTTAATAACTTTATATCAACCTGAATATTATCAGCATTGATTTTGTCTATCATGGCGTTATCGGTTAAATTTTTGGCAACCACATTACCTTCTAAAATTAATTGTTTATCTTCATATAATGTTGCTTCGTCTGCATTTATTTGCCACGTTTGTTGCTCGTTATATAAAGTAAAAATGGGTTTTTCAAAAAACGTGAAACCTAATTGCTGGTATAGCTCCATTTTAGCCGCAGTGACTTTGTGGCTAATTTTACCTTGCTCATCATAGGCTGTCTGTTTGAGCTCAATAGCTATGTAATCAGGCTTAGCAACAACTTCAGGCTCAGCCTGAGGCACAATATTTGTTTGTGTAAAATAAGGGTACCAAAGCCAAACCATACAGCTAATGAATAAAACGCTTAATATTATGCGCGCTGCATTCATGAACTAGTGCCTTGTGTAGTCAATGCTTTACCATTTTCAAGCATGAGCAAATCGGTGAGTTCTCTCACAGCGCCAAAACCACCAGGCATTTGCGTTACATAATGTGACAAACGCTTAATAAGAGGGTGGGCATCATTTACTGCAACGGCAAAGCCTACTAACTCCATAACAGGCATGTCAGGACCGTCATCACCAATATAAGCAATTTGTTCATCGCTAAGGTTGAGTTTATCTTTTAATTCTTGATAGGCAATGAGCTTATTTTCTTGGCCTTGATAAATATGCTGTACGGTTAAGCTGCTCATACGTTGTTGTACTATCTGTGAATGACGACCAGTAATAACAGCTACTTCAAAGCCACTGTTTATAAGTGCTTTAATGCCAAAACCATCTTTTGTATTAAATGCTTTTAGCTCTTCACCTTGATTGCCAAGGTAAATACGGCCATCAGAAAATACACCATCAATATCGCATATAAGTAGTTTTACTTTTTTAGCGCGTGCTTTTGCATCATCGCTCAGCGGTTGATAGAGTTCTTCAAATTGCATTTATAACACTCCTGCTTTTAATAGGTCTTGCATATTTAATGCGCCAATAGGTTGGTTTTTCTCATTGACGACGATTAGGCCATTTATACGTTTACGTTCCATAATATTGAGCGCTTCAGCGGCTAAAATATCTTGCGTAGCTGTAGTGCATGACTTAGTCATAACAACATCTATTTGTGTTGTATGAATATCAATTCTTTGTTCTAAAATGCGACGTAAGTCACCATCGGTAAATAACCCTACGAGTTGCTGATTTTCATCAACAATGGCTGTCATACCTAATCCTTTAGCTGACATTTCTATTAGAGCATCTTTAACTGTTTGTGAGACATCAATAATAGGTGTATTTGCGCCGCTGTGCATAACATCTTTTAAAGTAAGTAATAAGCGCTTGCCTAAACTACCACCTGGGTGAGATAGCGCGAAGTCATCAGCTGTAAAGCCGCGAGCTTCTAATAATGCAACTGCCATGGCATCGCCCATCGCAAGCGTTGCAGTGGTACTTGATGTAGGGGCTAGACCCAATGAACAAGCTTCTTTTTCTACTTTAATGCACACATGTACATTAGCAAGGGTTGCCATAGTTGATTGTGTATTGCCAGTCATCGCTATCATTTTGGCACCAAGTCGTTTTAAAACCGGAATGATATTTAAAACTTCGCTGGTTTCCCCTGAATTAGAAATAAGCATTACCACGTCATTTTTAGTGATCATACCTAAATCACCATGACTTGCTTCACCAGGGTGAACAAAAAACGCTGGGCTGCCAGTACTTGCAAGGGTTGCCGCTATTTTATTGCCAATATGGCCTGATTTTCCCATGCCAATAACAATAATACGGCCTTCACAGTCGTACATTAATTGGCACGCGTTATGAAAATTTTCATCTACATATTGTGCAATATCACTAAGTGCTTGGCGCTCAACATCTAAAACGCGAAGGCCTTGTTCAATAAAGTTTAGCGTTGCCATCATTTACCCTACTTGACTAAAAATATACCCTTGGTAACCCAAAAACGCTATTAGCAATAAGCCGCCTTCTACCCTATTGATACGCTGGGTGCCTCTAAAGTTCAATGACATAATAATAAGAGCAAGTGTTGCACCAATCATAATTAATATATCTCGGCTTACTAACGATGGATCAATTGCTGAAGGATTAATAATACCTGCTAGAGGTAATACAGCTAAAATATTAAATATGTTTGAGCCAACAATATTACCTAGTGCTAAATCATCTTCATTTTTAAGTACACCTGCAACCGAGGCGGCAAGTTCAGGCAAGCTAGTACCAATGGCAATAATTGTTAAACCAATGACTAAGTCGCTTAAGCCGAAGTATTTAGCAATATCAACAGCTGAGCCGATTAAAAAATGAGAACTAACCGGCAAGAGTACCATGCCGACAATTAACCAAAATACCGCTTTTTTAGTAGGTACATCGTTTGGTACATCGTCGCAGGCTTCTGAGACAAATGGGTCATCTTGGTTTTTTGCACGCATAGATACAATGATTAACCCACCGATGAATACGATAAAGCCAACTAAAAGCGCAACACCTTCACTAAATGAAAAGTAGTTATCTGAGAACACATACCAAGTAGCTAAAGATACGAGCATCACTAATGGCATTTCACGTTTTAACGTACTAGATGAAACTGAAAGAGGGCGAAATAGAGCAGTGATACCTAACACAAGTAAAATGTTTGTAATATTAGAGCCAACAGCATTGCCAACGGCTGTGTCGGTTTTGTTAGCCAAAGCGGCAGAGGCTGAAACCATCATTTCAGGGGCTGAAGAGCCCATGGCTACAACGGTCAAACCAACAATAAGTGTAGGTACACCAAAGTTTTTAGCAAGAGCCGCAGCCCCATAAACAAACCTATCGGCACTCCAAACAAGAGCTGCAAAACCAAGAATTAAAATAACAAACGAGGTAACCATTGTGTTAAGCCAGTTATACAAAATACGGATGGCGCGAATAGTAACAAAAGCCAAGATGAAAGTATAAATAAAAGAGTAAGGTCAACTAGGTAACAATGTTGCTTTTAAACAGCTAATTTAAAAATTTAAGCCGGGGTTAAGCTGTTTTGAGCGAGTCTTATAATCCTTTTCATGGGTGTATTACAAAATCTTACGAATTGTTTTTTCCATCTTTGACAAAAAAGCTTTAAAATAGGGGCACTAGTGAACATTTTTATGGAGAGCGACTTGTCGCAATCAATAGTAGAAGTCAAGGATGTTAGCTTTTCGAGAGGCAATAGAACCATATATAAAAATATGAGTTTTAGCGTTCCTAAAGGTAAAATTACTGCGATTATGGGGCCAAGCGGAATTGGCAAAACCACTATGTTGCGTTTAATTGGTGGTCAGCTTAAACCAGATTCAGGTGATATTTTATTTGAAGGTGGCAGCATTCCTAAAATGTCTCGTAAAGAGTTATACGAAGCACGTACTAAAATGAGTATGCTTTTTCAAAGTGGTGCGTTGTTTACTGATATGTCGGTATTTGACAATATCGCGTTTCCTATAAGAGAGCACACAAAGCTAAGTGAAGACCTGATTCGATTAGTTGTGTTAATGAAACTGCAAGCGGTTGGACTACGTGGCGCTAAAGATTTAATGCCATCTGAGTTATCCGGCGGTATGGCAAGGCGTGCTGCACTTGCACGCGCTATAGCACTTGATCCAGAGCTAATCATGTACGATGAACCATTTGCAGGGCAAGATCCTATTTCGATGGGCGTATTGGTTAAGCTAATTAAGTCGCTCAACGAAGTATTAGGTTTATCGTCTTTAATCGTGACGCACGATGTAACAGAGGTAATGAGTATTGCCGAACACGTTATAATTATCGCCGATCAAGGGGTAATTGGTTCTGGTACTCCAGATGAAATGCGTAATCATGAATCTCCTTTAGTTCAACAGTTTTTAAAAGGCTTGTCGGATGGTCCTGTACCATTTCATTTTCCGGCTCAGGCTTATGCAGACGAACTACTTGGAGAAAAAGCATAATGTTGGATTTATTTCAAAAGCTAGGACATAAAACGCTAGGACGCTTTGCGGCCCTTGGTCGTTCTGCTTATATGCTGTTTAGTGCATTAGCGCATGTTCCTAATTTTAAAAAAGGCACACCGTTACTTGTTCGCCAGCTTTATATGGTTGGTTCGCAATCGTTACTCATTATTATGGTGTCGGGTTTGTTTATCGGTATGGTGTTGGCTTTACAAGGTTACACCGTATTGGTTGGTTATGGCGCTGAGGATAGTTTAGGGCCGTTAGTGGCACTGAGCTTATTGCGAGAACTAGGCCCGGTTGTTACTGCATTATTATTTGCAGGACGCGCAGGTAGCGCTTTGACAGCTGAAATTGGCTTAATGAAAGCAACAGAGCAACTTTCATCACTTGAGATGATGGCAATCGATCCGCTAAAGCGTATTATTGCACCGCGCTTTTGGGCGGGTTTTATAAGCATGCCATTGCTTGCATTGATATTTTCAGCTGTAGCAATTATAGGCGCTCATTTAGTGGGGGTAGATTGGCTGGGGGTTGATACAGGTAGTTTTTGGTCAATCATGCAATCGCAAGTGTCGTTTCAGCAAGACATACTAAACGGTATTATTAAAAGCTTTGTATTTGCCATAGTGGTGACCTGGATTGCGCTTTATAAAGGATATGACTGTGTGCCGACCTCAGAAGGGATCAGCAAAGCAACCACCGAAACGGTTGTTCATTCGTCATTAGCAGTTTTAGGTTTTGACTTTATTTTGACAGCGGTAATGTTTACCAGCTAATAGGGTATAGATAATGAATTCACGGAAATTAGAAATTTTAGTTGGTTTTTTTGTAGCACTTGGCATTTTAGCTTTTGCGATGCTTGCACTTAAAGTTGCCAATTCAGGTATTAGTGGCTCTGGCGAAACATATACGCTTAATGCCAAGTTTGAAAACATCGGCTCGTTAAAAGCGCGTGCGCCAGTAAAAGTAGGTGGTGTTGTAATTGGCCGTGTTGAATCAATTTATGTTCACCCACAAGAGTTTTTACCAGTCGTTAATATGGCCATTGACGCACAGTACTTATGTCGTTTTTCAGACACAAGCTCAATCTCTATTTTAACGTCGGGTATTTTAGGTGAGCAGTACTTAGGTATTCACCCTGTAATTTCTCCAGATTCTGCTAAGCAACGTTGTTTAGGCGAAACAGTGACAGAAAACAAGCAAGATGAAGCAATTGACGATTTATTTGGTGTGGAAAGTAAAGCACTAGGTGATGGCGATTCAATCACTGATACTAAGTCTGCCATTGTACTTGAAGAATTAATCGGGCAGTTTTTATTCAACCAAGGTAGTGAGTAATTATTATGTTGAAAAAGTTTTTAGCTATTGTAGCAATTGGCACAATGACGCTAACTCAAAGCGTAAGTGCAGCAGATGTGAAATTAGTCGATCCTAATAAAATGGTACGCCAAGTTGCCGATAATACATTTGCGCGCATTAAAAAAGATCAGCCATTAATTGTTAAAGATCAGGAATACCTTCGCGTAATAGTCGAAGAAGAATTAATGCCTTATATCGACTATAAATATGCAGCACTTCGTGTACTTGGCAGTGAAGTATCTAAAGTTCGTGCAATTACCGACGAGGCTGAAAAGGCCAAAGCAATTAAAGAAATTCAACGCTTTATTGGTGTATTTAGAGAGTACTTAGTTGCTACTTATGCAGGTGTATTTACTCAATACACAAACCAGAAAGTTGAGTTTGGTGCAGAGCAAGCGTTTAAAGGTAAAGACGTCGTTGTTGTTAAGACTAAAATTATTGAAGACGGTAAACCTGATATCAGAATCGATTTTAAAGTACGCGAAGACCGCGACGGTGAATGGCGCGCGTACGATATGATTGCCGAAGGTATTAGTTTACTGGATGCAAAGCAAAGCGAGCTGCAAGGTATTTTGCGTCAGCAAGGTATCGATAATGTAAGTAACCTTTTAGAGCAAAAGAGTCAGCTACCAGTTCAGTTTAGAGGCAGTAACTCGAATGACTAAATTGGCAATAAGCCAAGTTGATGGACAACATTTTGGAGTAAGCGGTGAGCTTACTCGAAATTCAATTGGCGATGAACAGCTTCTGAACAATAAGTTATTAACCAAGCATAAAATCATCTATTTCGACCTAAGTGGAGTATCAAGGGTTGACACAGCAGGCTTAGCTTGGTTAATTCACTCTTTTGCAGAATTAAAGCAGCAAGGCATTCGCCTTGAATTGCAAAACCTACCTGAGCAATTGCAAAATTTAATGCAATTGGGTCAGGTTACAACCCTATTTGAGTGAGAGTTATGGAAACTAGCCAAGTCGAAACATTATTACGCGAAGAACTTCAATTAGCTGAAGTACATGTAAAAGCCAATGGTAGTCATTATGAAGTTGTTGCAGTAGGCGAATGCTTTGACGGTTTAAGCCGAGTTAAAAAGCAGCAGCTAGTTTATGGTCCATTAATGAATACAATTTCAGATGGGACAATTCACGCAGTATCTATTCGTGCATTTACTCCTGTAGAGTGGAAGCGTGAACAAAAATTCATTTTACCGCAATAACTAGGGCCTCCTAATGGATCAATTTGTAATTCAAGGTGGCACTTCACTTGCTGGTGAAGTGACTATTTCGGGCGCTAAAAATGCCGCACTTCCTATCTTATTTGCTTCACTATTAGCTGATGGTAAAAGTATATTTACTAATGTACCGCGTCTTCGCGACATAGTGACCACTGAAGCCTTATTAAAAACTTTAGGTGCAGATGTTAATTGGCAGGGCGATACGCTAGTAATTGACGGTGCAACGGTTAATAAAACATTAGCGCCTTACGACTTAGTAAAGCAAATGCGCGCCTCTGTGCTTGCATTAGGCCCTCTAGTTGCACGTTTTGGTGAGGCTCAAGTGTCTTTACCTGGTGGGTGCGCTATTGGTGCTCGCCCTGTTGATATCCATATTCAAGGTTTGGAGCGCATGGGCGCACAAATAAACGTTGAAAATGGTTATATTAATGCCAAGGTTAATGGTCGCTTAAAAGGCGCTGAAATTTTTATGGAAATGGTAAGTGTAGGCGCTACCGAAAACCTATTAATGGCAGCGGCCCTCGCTGATGGTAAAACCATACTTGATAATGCGGCACGCGAGCCTGAAATAATTGATTTAGCTAACTGCCTAATTGCTATGGGCGCTAAAATTACAGGTGCAGGTACTAGCCGCATTGAAGTTGAAGGCGTTGAGCGTTTAGCTGGCTGTGAACACAGTATTTTACCTGACCGAATTGAAACTGGGACGTTTTTAGTCGCAGCAGCAATGGCTGGCGGTGAAGTACTTTGTAAAAATACAGACTTTCATTCTCTTGAGCCTGTGATTGAAAAGCTACGTGCTACGAATGCGCACCTAGAAGTACATAACGATAGTATTTATCTTGATATGCGCGGCCGAGAACTTAAAGCCGTGAATATTAAAACAGCTCCACACCCAGGTTTTCCTACGGATATGCAAGCTCAGTTTACAGCATTGAATGTAGTAGCAAATGGTAGTGCAACGATCACAGAAACGATTTTTGAAAACCGTTTTATGCATGTACCAGAGTTGCAGCGTATGGGCGCTAATATTCGTTTAGAAGGGCATACCGCAATTTGTGGTGAGACTGAAAGCTTAACGGGTGCGCAAGTGATGGCAACCGATTTACGCGCTTCAGCTAGCTTAATTTTAACGGGTATAGTGGCACAGGGTGAAACGGTTGTTGACCGTATTTATCACGTTGATAGAGGCTATCAGCGCATTGAAGATAAGCTAAGTGCGTTGGGTGCAAACATTAAACGTAGAAGTAGCTAAGTAGATAACTAGTTAAGCTATTTAAAAAAGGTCGGATACGCAAATTGCTATCCGACCTTTTTATTGACGATTGGTATTACTCTTTTTTAAAGCTTTGTTTCAAGCTCAGCTACCACCACCATGATTTTTTCTATTTTGCCATCTCTGTATAGCTCAAATTCTATTTCTTTACCGGGCTCCGTATTACCTATTTTTTCAAGCACTTTTTGTGGGTTTGCTACCGAAAGCCCTGCAATTTTAATGACGATATCTTGCTCTTCAATGCCTGCTTGCCATGCTGGCCCCAAAGGGTCTAAATTAGTAATACGCATGCCGGTAACCGGCGTTAGGCTGTCGTTTACTTCTTTACCCGTACTATCTACTGCTGTGCCTTCAAAGCCTAAATAGCCGCGCACAACCCGACCGTGACGAATGAGTTTACCCATCACTTTTTTAGCAAGTGAGTAAGGAACCGCAAAAAATATTCCTTGAATATTCAAGTTCTCACGCGTTTTAAATTGTGCAGAAGTAATGCCGACTAAATCACCATTGGAGTTAACTAATGCGCCGCCGGAGTTGCCCACGTTAATAGCTGCATCCATTTGCAATAAGTTATTGTAAGGGCTATCTGTAATTTTTTGCTTACCCGTTGCACTAATAATGCCTTGAGTGATTGTTTGCCCTAAGTTAAGCGGGTTGCCTATAGCAAGTACAACGTCGCCTACATTTGATACATAGCTATCGTTTACGGGAATCACTGGGAGGTGATCTGCATTGATTTTAAGTAAGGCTAAATCAGTAATGGTATCAAAACCAATGAGTTGCACATCAAAAAAGCGTCGGCCATCGGTTAAGATAACCATAATTTGGTCTGCATTATTAACAACATGATAGTTAGTAAGAATATAACCGTCTTGCGACATAATGACGCCAGAGCCTAGCTCTTGTACCGTGTTTTTTCTTTTATAACGAGGTTCTTTGGAAATGCTTTCTGAAAAAATAGTAACTACAGAAGGAGCTGCTCGTTTAACTGCATCAGAAAAACTCAGGTGACTCGCACTCATCGCGCTTGGAAGGGGAACATTAGGAAGTAAGGCGGCTCGCATATTAGGGCTGAAAAAAACCACTAAAAAAGCAATACTTAGACCTGCAAATAAAGGGGGAAGAATAAATTTTATTAATTTCAGCACAGTTTTCTTATTATGTAAGTGAGCAATCTCTTTATGATGACATAAAAAAAATAACAGCGGCAAGTGCCACTGTTATTTTTATTACATTAATAGTGCTATTTA
Organism: Pseudoalteromonas sp. SR45-5; assembly: GCF_014163565.1. Classification (NCBI taxonomy): domain Bacteria; kingdom Pseudomonadati; phylum Pseudomonadota; class Gammaproteobacteria; order Alteromonadales; family Pseudoalteromonadaceae; genus Pseudoalteromonas; species Pseudoalteromonas sp. SR45-5. The sequence goes on from NZ_JACJDN010000039.1 coordinate 12,301, forward strand.
TTACTGAATTAAAATAAATATAGACTCACGACCACGTTGCACGCCAAGTACGATATTCCCCTTAGTGTTTTCGATAATCTTATTCATATCACGAATTGTTTCTACGCGTTGGCGGTTTACCTGCATTATAATGTCACCCTCTTCAAGGCCAACACGGGCAGAAGGTGAACGAGGATCTACAGACGTAACCTCAACACCTTTATTACTATTTTTTTGCACGTTTTCAAGTGTCGCGCCTTGGAACGCAGGATGCAGCTCTTCGCCTGTCGCTGTAACACCTGATGCACCATCAAGAGTTACTTTTACCGTTTTAATTTTACCATCGCGGTAAATACCTAGTTTTATTTCGCGGCCTTCACCTAGCGTAGCAATTTTGCTGCGCAGCTCGTGGAAACCACTAATATCACCGCCATTAATGCTAACAATTACGTCACCTGCTTTTATACCTGCTTTACTTGCAGCAGTGTCGTCCATTACTTGCATTACATAAGCACCTTGTTTAACGTCAAGTTGCTGCGCTTTAGCAAGGCCTGCATCAAGTGGGCGGCCAGAAATACCCAGCGAACCTCGGCGTACTTCACCGTGTTCAACAATTTGATCAACTAAGTTTTTCATCATGTTTGATGGAATGGCAAAACCAATACCCACGTTACCGCCAGAAGCACCTAAAATAGCAGTGTTAATACCAATCAATTCACCGTTTAAGTTAACTAATGCACCACCAGAGTTGCCTTGGTTAATAGCAGCATCGGTTTGAATGAAATCTTCGTAGCCCTCAATATTTAAACCACTACGGCCAAGAGCACTAACAATACCAGATGTAACTGTGTGGCTAAGTCCAAATGGGTTACCAATAGCAACAGCAAAGTCGCCCACTCGTAAACTATCTGAATTTGCGAGTTTTATTTCAGTTAAGTCATCAGCGTCTATTTGTAAAAGAGCGATGTCTGATTCTGTATCAGTACCAATTTTAGTTGCTTCAAATTCACGGCCATCTTCGAGGGTTACTACCATTTTTTCGGCATCTTGGATTACGTGATTATTAGTGACTACATAACCCTCATCAGCATCAATAATCACCCCAGAGCCTAATCCACTAAATTGACGCTTTTGACTGCGAGGCTGTTGCTGTCCAAAAAAGTATTCAAGCGGATCTGCACGGCGGCGTACTTCTTTTGAGCCTGAAACTTGGATACTTACAACACCTGGAGATATTTTCTCTAGCATGGGGGCAAGAGTTGGTAGTTGTTGACCATTTACTGCAATTGGCATTTTTGCATAAGACGCTACTGGGCTCATTAACAAGCTTGTAGATAAAATAGCTGCGCTGATAAGTGATAATTTCATTTTCATAGTCAGGGGTAACTCCACTTAAGATAAAGCAAAACAAAAAGGGCTAC
>NZ_JACJDN010000003.1:0-27990 GCF_014163565.1 Pseudoalteromonas sp. SR45-5
CCAATTCTAATAGGCTCTCTAAAAGAGAAGTAATTTCTTTATTAGAAAAAAATGGGTAGACCACGGTTGCGTCAGGCGCAATATGATTTAGCTCGCTAAACGCAGTTAGTTGCTCACCACTTTGTGCTTTTGGCGCAAGCAGCATAAAGCGCTCTTGCGCTACTTCGCTTACAAGCGGTTTTATAGAATCAACAGGCACACCATGGGCAACAACAACTAAGTCGTAATCGCCTATATTGGTATACATGTCTAGCATGCTGAAATGAATTAATTCGACCTCACACCCTATTAATTCTAAAAGCACTTTCACACGCATCGCGATGACACTACTACTATCAATAATTAATATTTTTCGAATCATCAAGCCACACTTCAAATTAATAAACTTAATATCCTAACAGCGTAGTCTATTTTTATTTAATTGGCATAAAGCCCTATCGTTATTTTGTAAAAAAATATTACAAGCTTTCAAAAAACAGTTTATTTAAGATGCTTTCCAAAAATAGTCAGGCTGTAGGGCTTGTTATCCATTATGGCAACGCTTGGCAACTCGCCCCATATTTCAAAATCAAAATGCTTAAATAATTTAACACTGGGTAAATTATGACTAAAAATAAAACCAAGCAATACTTTAATATTTAATTGCTTAGCTTGTGTTTGAGCAAATATCATTAGCTTTTTACCAAGCCCTTTACCTTGTGCTTTACGGGTAATGTAAATGCTCATCTCTACTGTGCCATCGTAAGCAGGACGCCCATAAAACGATTTATAACTTACCCAAGCAAGTACTTGGTTATTTTCGCAGTAAACATAAATAGGCCTTTTATCGTTATGGCTATTAAACCAGTCACGCTTTTCGTCAACAGTAACTTCTTCGGTATCTGCAGTTACCATTCGCCCTGCAATGGTTTCGTTATAAATGGCTACAATTTCATTAAGATCATCAATAGTTGCTAAACGGGTTGTCATAGGTCATTCAAAGGTTGATCAATTTGTTTCATATTAGCGTATGATTATCCAATCAAACAATTGAAAAGTTTAGGTAATGTAATGCTAAAAAAAATTATAATAGGATTAATGGCTTTATTTATTAATGCCCCACTCCACGCTGAAACATCATCAACTATAAACCAAACCTCTACCCAAGACTGTCAAGATTTTACCAATGTCGATATTCGAAAGCTGCGCTCAAAAGAATCTATTAATTTATGCCAATTTAAAAATAAGCCTTTATTAATAGTAAACACGGCAAGCAACTGTGGTTTTACACCCCAATTTAAAGGCCTTGAAGCGCTATATCAACGATACAAAGAACAAGGCTTAGTCGTATTAGGGTTCCCTTCTGATGATTTTTTTCAAGAAGAGGATAGTGAAAAAGAAACTGCAAAAGTATGCTTTGTAAATTATGGTGTAACCTTCCCTATGTTTGCTACAAGCGAAGTGCGTGGTAGTAAAGCGAACCCAATTTTTAAATATTTGAATGAGCAAACTAGCTCTCCAAATTGGAACTTTTATAAGTATTTAGTGTCTGCTGATCGTGAGACGGTTTTACGGTTTAACAGCAAAGCAGCACCTGATTCAGAACAAATGATTGCTGCAATTGAAACTTTGCTTTCTGATAAATAAGTTTATACTGGTACAATTAGTTGAAACTAACTAGAATGATATTTTAATTCGGTTAAAAAAACACCACACTATACTCGGGAGATTTTATGACAGTAGCAAGCGCACGACATATACTTGTAGACAGTGAAGCACAATGCTTAGACTTAAAAACAAAAATTGAGCAAGGCGAAGACTTTGCTGAATTAGCTAAAGCGCATTCAAACTGCCCATCAGGTCAAGATGGCGGTGCTCTTGGTGAGTTTGGTCCTGGTATGATGGTTCCAGAGTTTGATAAAGTTGTGTTTTCAGCTCCAATTAACCAAGTACAAGGCCCTGTGCAAACTCAATTTGGTTATCATTTACTTGAAGTTACTAGCCGTTCAGAATAAATTTAACTGTATCGTAAGTAACGTTTTATAAAAGCCGCTTATGCGGCTTTTTTATGGAGTAATTATGCAATTAATTGGTTCTGTACCTTCACCTTACGTGCGCCGAATTAGAATTTGGGCACAACAAAACAACTGTAAACTAGAGCTTGTGAGTCTTGATATATTTTCTGAGCAAGATCGCCCTACTATGGCCAGTAAAAATCCAGCTCGAAAGATTCCTATTCTGGTAGATGGCGACTTAACACTTAGTGACTCTAATTCTATATTGCGCTATTTACTTGAAAAAACAGGTCAACCAAAACTAACGTGGCCGCAAGAGCACTTACTTACGACTATAAATGCCTGTAACGATTCGCTAGTAGAAATGTTGCTATGTGAACGCTCTGGATTTGACACCAAAAGCGATAAACTCTTTTTTAATTTGCAAAACGAACGAATTGAACAAACATTAAGCTTTTTAAATACCCATTTAAGCGATGAAGAATTTAAAAGCTGTGAATACCTCAACATCAGTTTATACTGCCTGCTTGATTGGATTTGCTTTCGTGAATTAACTGACTTTAGTCAGTATTCAGAGCTTGTTGCTTTTCATAAGCAATATGGCAAGCGTCAAGCAGTAATAGATACTAATCCTCGTCACTAATTTAAAAAGGTAAACACATGAGCGATATCGAAATTGAATCACAACTAGTTAACTTTGTAGAAAAAGTACGTGTTAGCGAAGTAATTTGGGCACTTGGTGCAGAAGATAATGGCTTTGTAGTGTGCGATTCTAACCAATTTGACGAAACTGACGTACTACTGCTTTGGGAAAGTGAAGAAGCAGCTAAAGCGCAATGTAAAGAAGAGTGGAAAGACTACAGCCCTGTAGAAATAAATCTTGATGAATTTTTAGATGCATGGGTTGAAGATTTAAATGAAGATAACGCACTTGTTGGCATTAACTGGAATGATGACCAAGTATGTACAGAGATTGAACCTACTGGTTTAGCTCGCGCTTTAAGTGAGTAATACTTTATACGCTTTATTTTAAGAGCGGATAAAACCCGACTAGCATCTACTGCTAGTTGGGTATAAAATAAAACACATCATTATTTTCAAGGTATTACGTTGAAAACCCATCTTGGTCGCCGGCCCTTTTCAGCCATGGAACTGCACACTCTTTATAATGGATATATATACGGTGATTTTAAAGTTGCACGTGAGCAACCAAAACACTGGCATTTTTGGCTTCCTCTAATTGCATACTACAGTGGTGCATATAGCGATGAAATTGGCTATCTAACGCTTGATGATCTGTCCCTTGAAAAAGATGTCTTATGTTTTAATTTTCATACTCACGGTAAGATAAAACCTCGCTTAGTTCCAGTGCATCAGGCACTTATAGATGCCGGGTTTAATGAATATTTAGCATTCATAAAATCACAAAATCAACAACGATTAATGTTCGACTTACCCGCTAAAACTGGCAGATACAGTGAAAAAGTCCGTATTTGGTTTTCAGGTGAAGGTGAGCGAGCCGGCTATTTACAAAAGTGTGATATACCAAACGTTGATCAACTCGGTATGAAAACAGCCATAAGCAGCCTTCGTCTTAACTTTGAGCAACAAGTTCGTATACATGCTCTGCAAGCCAACTCTAAAGACGCCTTTAACTACCTCATGGGATTTAACGAATACCCACATAATGAATTTAAGGACGTGCTTTTATTAAATAACGTGATCCAAAAAATACGTATTATTAACTCACACCTGCATTGGCAGCGTTTTATAACACGCGAAAGCCACTGACAAACTTTGTTACTATTTCCCCTTAAAGTCATCGTTATAATCAATTACTCTATTAAAAAAAACTGTTAGGATATCTAACCCCCTAATAATATGAGCATAAAAAAGCCTATTTAGGGTAGTTTCTAACAACAACAATCTAGGGATCACTATGTTTCTTAAAAGCCTCTTAACAGTGAGCGTTGCTTTGGCAATGGGTGCTGCAAACGCTAACGAATTCGTTATTGAAAAACTCGCAAAACCAAGTTCTCAACAGGTATCGTTAACACTCGATCCGAGCCAAGATACATTCACAGGGATGACTGAGATTTCCATAGAAGTACTAAAACCAACAAAATACATTGAATTAAATGGCGTAGCTTACGCTGTTAAAATGGCGCAACTGCTTGGCGACGAAAACTGTGACTTAAACAACGAAATGCTTAAAACAGGTAAAGTTAAATTTAGCTGTGATGAGCAAATTCAACCAGGTAAATACACCCTTAAAGTTGATTTTTCAGCGCCATATAACCGTCAAAGTGTTGGTTTATACAAAACGTTAGACCAAGGTACACCTTACTTATTTACTCAATTTGAAATGAGTGATGCACGCCGTGCATTTCCTGTTTTTGATGAGCCAAGTTACAAAATTCCATTTCAGTTAACGATTACCGCGCCTACATCACAAAAAGTATATTCAAATACGCCAGAACTAAAAACAACGGTTGATGGCGATATGACCACACACTTTTTTGATAAAACGCCGCCAATTCCTTCATACTTAGTCGCGATGGCTGTTGGCCCATTTGAAGAATTAGATATTAAAGGCATGCCAATTCCTGGTCGTGTAATTACCCCTCAAGGTAAAATTCACTTAGCCCAATACGCAAAAGAAAACATGCCAAAAGTACTGGGCGCACTTGAAGCGTATTTTGGTATTCCTTACGTTTACAAAAAATTAGACTCAGTAGCGGTACCAGAGTTTCCATTTGGCGCAATGGAAAACTCAGGCTTAGTAACCTACCGAGAAGATATTTTATTAGTTGATTTAGCTGCAGCAACACGCAGTAAAAAACAGCGTAATGTATCAATTATTGCTCATGAACTTGCTCACCAATGGTACGGTAATTTAGTAACCATGAAATGGTGGAACGACTTATGGTTAAACGAAGCATTTGCTAGCTGGATGGCTGCAAAAATTACTAAACAGCTTAACCCTGAGTTTGAATCGCACTTAGACCTGCCACAAAACAATGTAATGGCACTTGATGCACGCCTAAGCACCAAGCCTATTCGTAAGCCAATTAAAACTGAAGCCGACATTATGGACGGTTTAGGTCTTGCTTACAGTAAAGGCAGCTCAGTACTTGCTATGGTTGAAAACTGGATTGGCGAAGATGCATTTCAAAAAGGTATTCAAAGCTACTTAAAAGAGTTTTCATATAAGAATGCTGAAGCGGCCGACTTATGGGAAGCACTTGGTAAAGCGTCAAATAAAGACGTAGCGAGTGTTTTAAAATCGTTTATTGAGCAATCTTCTTTCCCACTAGTTAAAGTAACTCAACAAGGTAGCAAAGTAACTATTTCACAAAGCCGCTTTGTAAACGCAGGCGTTGATGCGCCAGAGCAGTTATGGAATGTACCGGTGGCAATTAAATATGGTGCTGGCGATAAAGTGAAAACAGCAAACGTATTACTTAATAAACAAAGCCAAACACTAGATTTAGACTTTGAACCAGAGTGGATTTATCCCGACCAAGGTGCATTAGGCTACTACCGCTGGGTAATGGATGATGCACAATTTAGCGCACTTGTTAAAAAGGCACCAAACGTACTGAGTGACCGTGAACGCTTAGCGTTACTATCTGCTACTGATGCGCTACTTGATGCTGGTGTTATATCTGCTGCTAAGTTAATGCAAACACTTGAAGTGTTCGTAAGCGATAGCCACCCTCGCGTAGCAAATACCGCACTAGGTTACTTAGTGTCGCAACAGCGCACTTTTAAAGACGATAGCAATAAAGGCCTATGGCCTGAATTTATTCGCGGTGCAGTAACGCCTGCTGCTAAAAAATATGGTTTAGAAGCAAAAGCGGGTGAAGATGGTGCTATTGCACAACTTCGTGCAGCCGTTGTATCACGCTTAGGTTTTGATGGTGAAGATCAAAACGTCATCAATAAAGCCAAAGAACAAACGCAGGTTTATTTAAATGATCCACAAAAGGTAGACCCATACTTAGCGGGTACGTACTTAACTCTTGCTGCTTTTCATGGTGACAAAGCGCTGCTTGATCAATTCATGACAACGTTTAAAACGACTAAAGATCCGCAAGTACGCACAAACATGCTTGCAGCTATGGGCTTTTTTGGTAAACCTGAGTTACAAAAAGCGGTATTAGCTTATAGCTTAACGGATGAAGTAACGGCATCTGACATGCGTACTATTTTGTCAGGTCAAAGTTACACAGATGAGCGCCAAGCATTATTTATTGATTGGGTTTACAGTAACTACGATAAAGTAACAGCAAGCTTACCGCCGTTCTTTATACCTAACTTGCCGTACTTTACAACTGCAAGCTGTGATGCAGAAAGTTTAGCGACAACAAAAACCTTCTTTAACGAAAAAGTAGCTGATGTAGCTGGTTACGCTCGTACATTAAGTAAGCTTGAAGAAAGCACAAACGATTGTATCGCGCTTAAAACACGTGAACTTGAATCGGTTAATAGCTTTTTAAAAAGTAAGTAATTATTAGGTTTATTGAGCTATAAAAATACAAAAGCCGCTGAAAATAAATTCAGCGGCTTTTTACGTTTATATTTTTGCTTTATTAATTACCAATAATCATAGTTAGCTTGGCTATAAAATCTTTGGCTGCTTGCTCAGAATTTATTTTAAACGCAACACCGTAGTGAATAGGTTGAGCGCTTTTAAAAATGCGCGTAGGAAAGCGTGTCATCTCACTGCTATGGAAGTACCCTTGCGCACGCGTCACGCCATCAATATCATTAAAATCATCGCTAAACACTTCAAATGCTGGGCGAATTACTATTTTACCCTTGCCGCTTTCGCTGTGGGTATAAAATGCTTCTTTAGAGTTTACTAACATGTACTCTGCAATATTTTTAATCTTAAAATTACTTCTGCACTGTAATTTAATGAGCTGTTCTGTCAGCTCGTCTGCACTATAAGCCACGTGTAATCCCTATTAGTTAATTTGCGTATTAGATTAACGCATACACACAATAAAATCTGAATTTATTTGTCTGCTTCACTTTGTTATATCACATACAAAAGCGAGTTTTTCATTGTTGTAACTCATTCTTGTTATATTTGTTTCGCAGTAGGTGCTTAAATTAAGCCATTGCGATACTTCATCACTTCCATCAAGTTTACGCTGATAAACGCGGTTTTTAATAGCATAAGCAATAGTCGCATTATCTTTTAAAATAAAATCTTGAACTTGAGCCGGTAACCTTAATAGGTCTTCAACTTGTTTATCTTGTGGATTAAAACTCGCTAAAATGTGTTGCTCGTTTTTAGTGTAACTAAATAAAAATGCAGCCATTGAGTTGTTATAAATAAGCGTTCGGCCAATATTACTGGCAGCTATTTCCCCCTTCGCTTGTGCAACTGAAGTATATTGAAGCGTGTGAGGCTTTCCTAAAATAAACATCACTAAATCATTTTGGACACCCCATGCATGGTATCCAACAGGTTCAATCCAATCAAAAATACGACGTGGCGCATCTTCATTTTTGAGTGGGTATTGCCACAATTTTTGCTTACCGTCAGCTTCTACAACAATCGCTGATATCGCATCACCACTTGGCATAACTGTTGGTGAGTATTCGCTTACGGGAGAGTTAGTTATATTGGTAACTTTTTTTGACGTGAAATCATAATAAGCAATATCAGTTTGGCTTTGCCCTTTATTAATTACTTCATGAGTAAAGTATAAACCTGTACTTGTTAAGTGCGGTTGGTTGTTATAACTATTTTTATCGCTCACAATACTAACTTGTACCCCGAAAGGTGTATTTAAATCAGCAAGTAATACTTGGCTTTTTGGCATGCTAGCCTGCACCACTATTGGGCTCAGCGCTGCTATAGAAAATAATCCAAGTAATGGTTTAATAAGTTTCATGCTTTCTCTCGTTTTAATTTTAAGCACCTCATGATAACGTTATTTGCTGATGGCGTCACTTGAGCTAAGTCAGTCAACTCTTAAGATACCCAAACGACTTAAAATAATGTTAAGTTTAGTCTGGTTATAAAACCTGGTCCTAAAAAAGAGAATTAACATGTCAGCTAAAAATCCTATTATTGCGATTACGGGTTCATCTGGTGCGGGTACAACCACCACAACGAATGCAATTAAACATATTTTCCGTAGCCTTAATATTCAAGCGGCTTTTGTCGAAGGAGATAGCTTTCATCGTTACACTCGCCCCGAAATGGATAAAAAAGTTCGAGAAGCACAACAAGAAGGTAAACATATTAGTTACTTTGGCCGAGAGGCCAATGACTTTGGCGCTTTAAAAACGCTGTTTGAAAACTATAGCGAAACAGGTCAAGGAAAGTTACGCCGCTACTTACATACCTTTGATGAAGCCGTTCCATACAATCAATTACCTGGTACATTTACACCTTGGCAAGATCTTGACCATAATACTGACATTTTGTTTTATGAAGGGTTACACGGTGGTGTAGTTGATCAAGATGTAGACGTTGCAAAGCATGTCGATTTATTAATAGGCATGGTTCCAATTATTAACCTTGAATGGATTCAAAAATTAATACGCGATACATCCGAACGAGGCCATTCTCGCGAAGCGGTTATGGGCTCTATTGTGCGCAGTATGGATGACTATATAAATCATATTACCCCGCAGTTTTCTCGTACCCATATTAATTTTCAACGCGTGCCGACCGTTGATACATCAAACCCATTTAGCGCCAAAGATATTCCATCTCTTGATGAAAGCTTTGTAGTTATTCGCTTTAGGGGGATTGATGATGTTGATTTTCCTTATTATTTACGGATGATCGAAGGCAGTTTTATGTCTCGTATTAATACGCTTGTAGTACCAGGGGGCAAAATGGGCTTAGCTATGGAGCTGGTTCTTACTCCACTTATTAAAGATATTATTTTGAAAAAGCGTGCACTGGAAAACTTAGCACCTTTGGATATACCTATTTAACTCCTCTTCTAAGATTGAGCTCTCTCACGTACACTGCTGATTTTATTAACAATAAGGGACATTGTGTTGTACTCATTAAAAATTATTGTGGGTTCTAAAAACCCTGTAAAAATTAACGCGGCTAAACATATTTTTGCAATGTATTTCCCTGAACATGAAATTGATTGCCAAGGTGTTGATGCCCTATCCAATGTGCCAGATCAACCTATTGGCGAAGAAGAAACACGTGTTGGCGCACAAAACCGTGTTAATTATTGCAAAGAGCATTACCAAGCTCACTACTACGTGGCAATGGAAGGCGGTGCAGAGCAATTTAGCTATGGTGCAGCAACCTTTGCTTACGTAGTTATTGATAATGCCTTAAATCAGGTTGTAGGGCGCAGCAGCAACCTCCCCTTGCCTCAAGTGCTTTATAACGCATTACTTAACGGCGAAGAGCTTGGCGATGTAATGGACAAAGCATTTAATACCACCAACGTTAAACAAAAAGGGGGCGCTATTGGGTTACTTACAAACAATCACGCCACGCGCGAAAGCACCTATACACAAGCACTCACTTTAGCTATGGCGCCCTTTCTACACGTAGATCTCTACAGCCAAACAAATTAATTTAGGAAGTTTAATGAAATACAACTATGTATTGTTTGATGCAGACGAAACCTTATTTAGGTTTGATATTTTAGCGGGCATGACTCGCATGTTTAAAGCTTACAACGTAGATTTTAGCCAAGACGACTATATTCATTATCAAAAAACCAATAAGCAGCTGTGGGTTGATTATCAAAATGGCACTATTAGCGCAGATTACTTACAAGTAACACGCTTTAATGAATGGGCTTCAAAACTCAATGTGCCCGCAAAAGAGCTAAACGATGCTTTTTTAGATGCTATGGCGCAAATTTGCGAGCCATTACCTGGTGCTATTGAGCTTTTAAATAAACTTAAGCCAAATGCTCGATTAGGTATTATTACTAACGGATTTGCCCGCTTACAAACCGTACGCCTTGAGCATACTGGCTTAAAAGATATGTTTGAATGGTTAGTAATATCTGAACTTGTGGGTATAGCAAAACCAAATAAAGCGATTTTTGAGCACACATTTGAGCTAATGGGTAACCCAGATAAAAGCGAGATACTTATGGTGGGTGATACTGCTGCAAGTGACATACTTGGCGGCAACAATGCAGGTATTGATACCTGCTGGTTACAACACCCTGGTGAGCAATTAGCCGATGGAATAAAACCAATCTATACAGTAACTCATTTAAATCAGTTACAAGCTCTTTTAGAGTTATAATAGAGTAAATTTTACGCAAAAAAATGACGCTAATTAGCGTCATTTTTTATAACTGTTTGTGAGCTGTTCTTTTACTGCTTTTAGGCTTGAACTAACTCAAGACCGGGTGCAGGCATCGTCACAGGCGTTTCAAATGTTGCCCACTCCCATGCTGACTCTGTAGCCATAATTTTACGTAGTAATTTATTATTTAAATCATGACCCGATTTAAATGCAGTTACTTTACCCAAAAGGTTATGACCTGTCATAAACATGTCACCAACACAGTCTAATATCTTGTGCTTAACAAACTCATCGCTATAACGTAAGCCATTAGGATTTAAAACTTTGAATTCATCAAGTACCACAGCACTATCCATGCTACCACCTAGCGCTAGGTTGTTTGCATGCATGTATTCAATATCTTTCATAAATCCAAAAGTACGCGCACGGCTAATTTCTTCAATAAAGCTTTGCGTTGTTATATCCAACCCAATACGTTGGCGACTTTCATTGATAGCTGGGTGGTTAAATGCAATCTCAAAGTCGATATGAAAACCATCATATGGTTCAACTTCAGCCCACTTACCATCTTCTTCAATGCGTACTTTTTCTTTAATACGGATAAAGCGTTTAGCAACGTTTTGTTCTTCAATTCCGCCTTTTTGTAACAGATATATAAATGGTAATGCACTACCATCCATAATCGGCACTTCTGAGCTGTCTAATTCTACAATTAGATTATCAATGCCCATTGCAGCAACAGCTGCAATAAGATGCTCAGTAGTTGATAAGCGAACACCATCTTTGTTAATTAAACAGGTACACAACTGCGTATCACCAACGGCTTCAGGTGTTGTTTCAAAATCAACAACCGGATCAAGGTCGACACGACGAAATACAATCCCAGTATTTGCGCTCGCAGGTCGGAGAGTTATTGTGACCTTCTCACCTTTATGAAGTCCAATTCCTATGGCTTTGACTACTTGTGCAATCGTACGCTGTTTAATCATAGGTATGCTCACTTTTAAATCAGTTACAGTTAGACGGCGGATTTTAACATAAATCCTTTTGCCTTTCAATATTTGTACATATTTCAAACAAAAGTATTATTAAATGTTAATCTGCCTGCTTACGTAAAAAAGCGGGAATATCAAAATAATCACCACCTTCTGATTTATCTGCTTTTTTACTATTTTGCGCTGAAGAACTTGAACTCGTTGAAGGCGCTTTTTCTTTGCTTTGCGCTTGCTCTTTAGTCGTATTTTCTTCAGCGTTTGTATCTTGGCTTGCAAAACTTGGTACGTACATGCTGCTCGTTTGGTTTGATGTGCTTGCAACATCAGAACCTGATGCTTTTTTAAAGCCGTTATCAACAATACCAAACTGTGGACGACGATCGCCGCCTAAACCAGTTGCAACAACCGTTACACGTAGCTCATCAGTCATTTCTGGATCGATTACCGCACCAACAACAACCGTTGCGTTTTCTGACGCAAGTGCTTTAACGTGATTACCAACAATTTCAAATTCTTCAATCGCAATGTCCATACCAGCGGTAATATTAACTAAGATACCTTTAGCACCTGTTAAATCAACGTCTTCTAGTAGTGGGCTTGAGATAGCTGCTTCTGCAGCTTCTTGTGCACGATCAGGACCTGACGCAGACGCCGTTCCCATCATTGCAGTACCCATTGCAGACATTACTGTTCTAACATCGGCGAAATCCACGTTAATTAAACCAGAGCGTGTAATTAGCTCTGCTATACCTTGTACCGCACCAAATAATACGTCATTAGCTTTAGCGAAGGCATCTAGAAGTGTAGTCCCTTTCCCTAAAACTTTAAGCAATTTATTGTTAGGAATTGTAATAAGTGAATCTACAATTTCTGACAATTCATTAATACCTTGTTCAGCGGCTGCTGCACGTTTTTTACCTTCAAAATCAAAAGGACGTGTTACAACTGCAACGGTTAAAATACCGAGTTCTTTAGCAATTTTAGCAACTACCGGTGCAGCACCAGTACCTGTACCACCGCCCATACCGGCTGCAATAAATACCATATCGGCGCCTTCAAGGCTGGCACGAATTGTATCTGCATCTTCTTCAGCCGACTTACGGCCTACTTCAGGGTTTGCGCCCGCACCTAACCCAGAGGTTATTTGCGTGCCTAGTTGAACTGTAATATCGGCAGCAGAGTTACGTAATGCTTGCGCATCCGTATTAGCGGCTATAAAACGCACGCCTTCTATTTGTTGTTTTACCATGTGCTCAACAGCGTTACCGCCACCACCGCCCACGCCGATTACTTTTATTACAGCTTCTTCGCTGTGTTGTTCCATTATATCAAACATGTTTACTCTCCGACTTGAGTCTTAAAACTCGCCTTGGAACCATTTAGTAATGCGGTTCCACCAATTATTGTTATCCTCTGCTTTCGACTTTTGTGCATTCATCGATTGCATGGTACGCCCGTATTGTAACAAACCAACAGCGGTTGCGTACGAAGGATCATCTACATAGTCTGTCAAACCAACCATCCCGATTGGTTTGCCTATTCTTACTGGCATTTGGAAGATGTCTTCTGCCACTTCCATAGCGCCAGTCATTTTAGCAGTTCCGCCTGTTATAACGAGACCTGCCGCAATTTGGTCTTCTAAGCCTGAACGACGAATTTCTTCCATCGCAAGCTCAAATAATTCTCTAAAACGAGGCTCTACCACCTCAGATAATGTATGGCGCGACATCAACCTTGCTGGTCGCCCGCCTACACTTGGTACTTCAATTGTGTCTTCGCTACTTGCCATTTGGCTACTAGCACATGCGTATTGTACTTTGAGTGACTCTGCATGTGATATAGGTGTGCGAAATATTTTTGCAATATCACCAGTAACTTGGTTACCCGCTACAGGTATAACGGCAGAGTGACGAAGTGCGCCATTAATATAAATGGTGATATCCATAGTACCGCCACCAATATCAAGTACTGCAACACCTAGCTCTTTTTCGTCATCTGTTAGTACAGAATAGCAAGACGCAAGGGCAGTAAAGATAAGTTGATCGACTTCAAGACCGCAGCGTTCTACACATTTTTCGATATTTTTTGCCATGTCGTTTGAGCACGTAATGATATGTGCACGCGCTTCCATACGAACGCCGCTCATGCCTAGTGGGTTTTTAATGCCCTCTTGCATATCGATGCTGTATTCTTGCGGCAATGCATGTAGCATTTTACGCTCTGCTGAAATAGGCACAGAACGCGCAATATGTATTACGTTTTCAATGTCTTCGTCAGTGACTTCGGTGTTATTAATTGCCACCACACCACTTTCGTTTTGACACTGTATATGTTTGCCAGAAATACCCAAATACACAGAGCTTATACGACAATCAGCCATTAACTCGGCCTCGTCTATTGCTCGTCGAATAGACTCAGACACTAAGTTTAAATCGTTAACGCCGCCTTTATCCATACCATGAGATACTTGGCTGCCCACACCAACAATGCTGAGCTTGTTATCTGCGGTGATTTCACCTACCGTGGCAACCACTTTCGAGGTGCCAACGTCTAATCCTATTACTAGGTTTCTTTCTGCTGACTTAGTCATGCCTTACTCTTATTTTGTAATTGTTCTTCTTGCATTGGCTTAAAGCTTACTGCAAGGCCGGTATCATACCGTAAATCGATTGTATCTACTTGTGCATCTGCACGTTGTTCCATTCGTGGATAAACGTCTATAAAACGTTGTACACGCTTGGCTTTATCTTTACGCCCTAAATTTAAGCGAATCCCGTTATCTAGCCAAAGTTGCCACGAAAAACGCTCCGATAATGCCAAACTTGTTAATGTTAAACCATTAACTCTGAGCATTTCATCAAATTGCTTAAAAGCAACCCACGCCTCTTCTTCGCTACCTTCTGGGCCATATAACTGCGGTAAGTTATCATCTAACTTATCGCTGCTGGCTTGAAATGCTTGGCCACTTTGGTTGAGCAACAAGTCGCTATTCCAGTGAGCAACTACTTCATGTTCAACTACATACACCTGTATAGTATCAGGCCATTGTTTACGTACCGAAGCGGTAGCAACCCAAGGCAAGTCTTGAACTAGCTGCTGCACGTGCTTAACATCAAGTTCAAAAAAACTACTTAAATCGGCTTTTTTAATTGCTTTTATAATTGCCGTTTCATCTGTGTATTTGGGATGCCCTTGCACTGTAAGGTGCTTAATTTGAGCATCTTTATTTTCAACTAACCAATCAGATACACCTGTGGTTATTTGTACTAAGCCTATAACCACAACCAGAAAAAAACTCACTCCAAAAATCAGCGACCAATTAAAGTTAAGTTGCTGTTTTAGTTGTTGAGCTTTTTCTAAAAGGGGATGCATATTAAAGCGTTTGCTCTAAAATGCGAACAACTAATTGCTCAAAAGTTGCCCCGTTCGCTTTTGCAGCCATCGGTACTAGTGACTTTTCAGTCATGCCTGGTACTGTATTCACTTCAAGCAGGTAAAAATTCCCTTGCTCGTCTTGCATAGCATCAACACGACCCCAACCACTTGCACCCACTAAATCAAACGCATCTAGCGATATGGCTTGTAAGTACTTAGTATCTTGCTCTGATAAATCTGCAGGGCAATGATACTGGGTTGTATTTGATTGATACTTAGCTTGGTAATCGTAAAAGCCATTAGGTGTCGTCATCTCAATGACTGGTTGTACATCGTCGCCAAGCACCGTGATTGTAAATTCACGACCAGTGATCCACTGCTCTACAAGTACTTGGTTATCAAACTTAAATGCATTAGCTAGTGCATCTTCAAGCTCTTGTGTTGTACTTGCTTGCGCCATACCTATGCTTGAACCTTCATGCGATGGCTTAACCATGACCTTTTTAAATTCATCCATAATGGCTGCAGCATCAAAGCCTTTTTTAGCATCAACTACGGTATAAGGTGCAGTGCTTAAACCCGCTGATTTAAATAAGTGCTTACAACGTACTTTATCCATAGCAAGTGCTGAACCTAGTACATTACTGCCCGTGTAAGGCAAGTCCATAAATTCAAGTGCTCCCTGCACTGTGCCGTCTTCGCCACCACGGCCATGCAAAGCGATAAAAACGCGATCTACATTTAATTCTTTTAACTCCCACAAAGAACGACTTTGTGGGTCAAATGCAATTGCATCAATACCACTATTTTGCAGCGCATTTAAAACAGCCTGACCCGATCGTAAAGACACTTCACGCTCTGCTGAGTTACCACCTAGCAGTACCGCTACTTTACCAAATTGTGTGTTTACCTGAGTCATACTTCACCTTGCTTAAGTTTTTCTATCGACATACCCGTTGCAGCTAATGTTTTAACTAACTGACCTATATTACCAGCGCCTTGGGTTAATACTAAATCATTGTTTTGTAAATTTGCGGCCAAAACACCTGCAAGCTCAGCATTTGTTGCTACGTGCAGCGGCTCTTTGCCACGTTGGCGAAGGCTACGGCATAAGCTTTTGCTGTCGGCCCCTACAATAGGATCTTCACCTGCGCTATACACATCAAGCAATAGTAACTGATCTACATCAGCAAGAACTTTTACAAAATCTTCGTATAAGTCGCGTGTACGAGAAAACCTATGAGGTTGATATACCATTACTAAACGCTTATCAGGCCAACCTTCACGTACTGCTGCAATTGTTGCTGCAACTTCTGAAGGATGATGCCCGTAATCATCAACTAACATCACATTGCCACGCTCGTTTTCAAATTCACCATAGTGCTGAAAACGACGACCAATACCTTCAAACTTCTGCAGCGCTTCTAAAATTGCATGATTCGCAATGTTTTGATCTTTTGCCACAGCAATCGCAGCGGTTGCATTAAGTGCGTTGTGTCTACCTGGCATATTCAACGTGGCAGTTAAACACTCACCTTGCTTGTTAGTTACTGTAAATGTGCACGTATTAGCTGATTGGCTAAAGTCGCTCATGCGATAATCAGCATCCTTCGATTCGCCATACGTAATAACTGGGCGACCAAAGCGCGGGATAAGCTCAGCTGCAACTTCAGAGTCAATACATACAACAGCTAAACCATAAAACGGCAAGTTATGAATGAAATCGACATACGTGTCTTTCATTTTTTCAAGACTGCCGCCATAAGTATCCATGTGATCTTCTTCAATATTTGTGATGACCGAGACCATTGGCTGCAAGTGTAAAAACGACGCATCGCTTTCATCAGCTTCTGCTATTAAAAAATCACTTTTACCTACTTTTGCGTTACTACCTGCGCTATTTAACAAGCCACCAATAATAAAAGTTGGATCGAGCCCTGCTTGTCCATAAATACTTGCAATTAGGCTTGTTGTCGTTGTTTTACCATGCGTTCCCGCAATCGCTATACCGTGGCGAAAACGCATTAGCTCTGCGAGCATTTCTGCGCGGCGCACAACAGGGATTCTTGCGGCTTTAGCTGCAATAATTTCAGGATTTGTTTCATCAATCGCGCTTGAAACAACCACTACATTGGCATCTTTCACGTTATTTTCATGATGGCCAATAAATACCTCAGCACCGGCTTTAATTAAGCGATCTGTCATAGCGCTATGAGCAATGTCAGAACCTGTAATACGGTAGCCTTCAAAAGCGAGTACTTCAGCAATACCGCCCATACCGGCTCCACCAATACCAATAAAGTGAATGGTTTCTATTCGGCGCATTGCTGGGCGCGTGTGTTTTTCTTGTACTGACGTTTCTTTCACTTATTTTCTCTTATTTGTTACTTGCTCACAGTGCGTTGCTACGCTTGCTGTGGCATCTAAAATGGCTTGTTTATTTGCATTTGTAGCCATTTCAGTAATTAATGAAGGTTGGGCTAAATATGGGCTTAATAGTTCAACAATTGATTGTTTATTAAACTGCCCTTGTGGCATTAATAATGCGCCATTAGCCATCACTAAATATTGTGCGTTTGCTGTTTGATGGTCGTCCACGGCATGTGGAAAAGGAACAAAAACAGCCATTTTACCTGCTGCTGCAATTTCGCTAACAGTTAATGCACCAGCGCGGCAAACAACAATATCAGCCCAGCTATACGCCGCGTCCATATCATCAATAAATTCAGCTATTTTTGTATTACCATCCGCAAAGCCATGCATTTTATAAGCTGTTTCTACAGTAGATAAATGACCTTTACCTGTTTGATGCCATACGCTTATAGGAGCTGTATTATTTAGTACTTTAAATGCTTCTGGTAATGTTTGATTAAGCACTTGTGCACCGAGCGAGCCGCCCACTACTAAAATATTAATAGGGCTTGATACATCGCGTTTGGCTATATTCATAACGCTTTGGCGAACTGGGTTACCTACTAGCTCGGCTTGACCCTGTGCAAAAGCACTTGGAAATGCTGCTAATACACGTGTAGCCACCTTAGCTAGCAGTTTATTGCTCATACCCGCTACAGCGTTTTGCTCGTGAATAATTAACGGAATACCTAAACTCTTTGCGGCAATTCCCGTGGGTCCCGTAACATAACCGCCCATTGCGAGTACTACATCAGGGCGCTGTTCTTTCAATACCTTACGCGCTTGCAATACTGCATTAACTACCATGAATGGGGCTTTAATAAGACGTTTTAATCCGTTACCACGAACACCTTTTACATTAATAAAATCAATATCTATATTATGCTTAGGTACAACGCTTGCTTCCATTCGATCTGGTGTGCCAATCCAGCTAACTTGCCAGCCCTGCTGTTTTAAATAATCAGCCACTGCAATACCAGGAAAAATGTGTCCGCCAGTTCCACCAGCCACTACTACTAATTTTTTACTCATCGCTTGCCTCCACGTGAGGTGGCTTGTTTGGTTGCCATTTTGGTTTCAAAATCAACGCGCAATAAAATGCCCGTGGCAATGGTCATAATTAACAAGCTTGAACCACCATAAGAAATAAATGGCAGGGTTAAACCCTTAGTTGGCAAAATACCTGCGCTCGCACCTACATTCACCATGGTTTGAAATGCAAACCAAATACCAATGGCAAACGAAAAATAGCCTTCGTATTCTTTGCCACATTTAAGCGCTTGTTGGCCTATTAATAACGCTCTAAATACTGAAGTAGCTAATACCATTAAAATACTTACAACGCCTATTAAACCAAGTTCTTCACCTATTACAGCAAAAATAAAATCGTTATGCGCTTCAGGTAAATATTGCAGTTTTTGTACACTGTTACCTAAGCCTTGGCCAAACCAACCACCTTGGCTATAAGCCATTAGCGATTGAACCAACTGATAACCTTTACCAAAAGGATCATCCCAAGGGTCTAAAAAGCCGACAACACGCGCCATTCGATATGGTTCAACAATAATCAGTAATACAACTAAACCGACGCCAGTTAGAATAAGCACAAAGAACTGCCATAATTTAGCGCCAGCTAAAAACAGTAAACCAACCGTTGTTACAAACATAACAACCACTGTGCCTAAATCAGGTTGCAGCAAAATAAGTAGCGCATACACTGCAAATACAGCTATTGGCTTTGCAAAGCCTTTAATATTTTCTTGTACTTCTTCGCGTTTTCTTACCAAATAACCCGCAATATAACTAAAAAAGTATAATTTAGCGGCCTCAGCAACCTGAAAACCAACAGGACCAATAGGTATCCATCGTTTAGCACCATTCACTTCACGCCCAACAATCAATACCGCTATTAACAGCACCATACCTAGTATTAATAAATAAGGGTTGGATCGTTTCCACCAATCCATTGGCACACAAACACTTATCCAAAAAAGCACAAAAGACATTGCCAAAAACATGCTGTGGCGAATAGTAATATGGTATGGGTCATCAAATAACCGCTCAGCGGTCGGCATTGAAGCGCTGGTTACCATGATAAAACCAACACCAATTAACATAATTACGCAGTACAGCAGCGGTACATCATACAACTGACCTGAAGGTTTTGGTGTTAATGCATCTCTTATATCGGCAAAAGCAATCATAGTTGCCCTGCCATAACACATTGAATAAAGTCATCACCGCGTTGCATATAGTTGTTATACATATCAATGCTGGCACATGCAGGTGCTAACAAAACAATATTGCCTGTACTACTAAGTACGTTGGCCAAAGCAACGGCTTCTTCCATGTTGTTAGTTAAATAGCTCTTATTGGTAATCGCAGCTAAGTCACTTGCATCTTTACCAAAACAAATTAATGCTTTTACATGCTGTTCTATGTAGGGTTTAAGTGCGTTTAAATCAGCGCCTTTAGCATCGCCACCTGCAATAACAATCAGGTTTTCACCATCACTAGCCAAACTATCTATTGCAGCAATGGTCGCTCCAACATTCGTTGCCTTTGAATCGTTAAAATACTTTACACCGTTAAGCTCAGCTACAAATTGGCAGCGATGAGCCAACCCATTAAATTGACCTAACGCGTTCTTATATTGCGCTTTACTTACTTCAAACGGACTTAAAAGCGCCATTACTGCAAGCGTATTTAAATAATTGTGCTTACCCACTACCGCAAGCGTATCAACAGGTAAAAAGGCATCGCCTTTAAGCATAAAATGAGTTTCGCCATTATGCTGCGCTAAATGGTAATCACCTTGTTGAGCACCAAAGCTGATTAGGGGGGTTGTACCGCGCTCAACTGGATGTGTTTGAATATCGTCTGCATTGACAACAATAAGCTCTGCACCGCCATAAATACTTAGCTTTGAGTCTATATAAGCTTGGTAACTGTCGTATCGGTCAAGGTGATCTTCTGACACATTTAATACCGTTGCACTCACAGGTTTTAAACTCGTTGTGGTATCTAGCTGAAAACTAGATAACTCAAGTACATACACATCAAAATCATCGTTGAGTAAATCAAGCACCGCTGTGCCAATATTCCCAGCCAAAGCAACTTTATAGCCGGCTTCTTTTAATACTTCATAAGCGAGCGTAACCACGGTTGATTTACCGTTAGAGCCCGTAACAGCAACAACCGGTTTTGTATTAATACGTGCAAATAACTCAACGTCGCCAATCACTTCAACACCTGCGTTAATTGCATTTGCAACAGCTGGTATTTTTAAGCTAAGCCCAGGGCTTATAATAGTCATATTGCTTGAACAAAGCTCAGCGTCATCTAAATTACCAAAGTGGGTATCTAGATTTGGCGCATGCTCTTTTAACCAATCAATCCCCGGCGGGGTTGCTCGGCTATCAACGACCTTGGGGGCGAGGCCATGAGATAATAGAAAACGCACAATGCCCAGACCGGTTACACCGAGTCCGAGCACTGTTATTTGTTTGTTTTTTATCTCGTTTAAATACTGCATTTATCGAATCTTTAAAGTAGCTAAGCCAGCAAGCACTAGCACAACAGAAATAATCCAAAAGCGCACAATAACGCGAGGCTCTGGCCAACCTTTTAATTCATAATGATGATGAATCGGCGCCATTCTAAAAATGCGTTGTCCGCGCAATTTATACGACCCCACTTGTAATATTACCGATAGTGCTTCCATTACAAATACACCGCCCATAATAATAAGTAGTAACTCTTGGCGTACTAAAACAGCAATAATACCTAATGCGCCACCAAGTGCTAATGAGCCAACATCACCCATAAATACTTGTGCTGGGTAAGTGTTAAACCATAAAAAGCCAAGCCCTGCGCCCACAATGGCAGTACACACAACTACAAGCTCACTCGCTAGCGGTAAATGTGGAATATGTAAGTAAGCCGAAAAGTTAATATTACCTGTTAAGTAAGCAATAATTGCCAATGCTGCAGCCACCAAAATAATTGGCACAATCGCCAAGCCATCTAAACCATCGGTCAGGTTTACTGCGTTTGATGTACCTACTATCGCAAAGTACGTAAGCACAATATAAAACAAACCTAATTGCGGTAATACGTCTTTAAAAAATGGAACAACAAGTGATGTCTCAGATGCTTGTGCACTGGTAAAGTACAAAGCAGTAGCTACAACTAATGCAATGACCGATTGCCAAAAGTACTTCCACTTAGCAATTAAACCTTTTGGGTCTTTACGAATAACTTTACGGTAATCATCAACAAAGCCAACAATACCTAATGAGCCAATTACAAACAGTGTTGCCCACACATATTTATTTGATAAATCGGCCCAAAGTAGCGTGCTGGTAAAAATAGCCGCTAAAATAAGTAAGCCACCCATAGTCGGTGTACCCGACTTAGACAAATGCGATTGCGGACCATCGTCGCGAACTGTTTGACCTATTTGCATACGTTGCAAACCACGAATTAACTTAGGCCCTAAATAAAGAGACATAATTAGCGCAGTTAAAATACCTAAAATGGCACGTAGCGTTAAATACGAAAAAACATGAAAACCACTAAAATACTGTGTTAAATACTCTGCCAGCCAAACTAACATTATGATACTCCATTGATGGCTTGTTGCTGGCCATTAACTAAATCGGTTACTAATAATTCCATGCGAGAACTGCGCGATCCTTTCACTACTATTGTTGTTTTTTTATTCACTTTATTAATGCTTTCTTGAATTTTTTGCTGCATCTGTTCGCGGCTCGAAAAGTGACGATTAGGGAGTTCAAACACATCACTTGCGTATTTACTTAACACGCCTAATGTAAATAACTCATCAATCCCTTGTTCAAGTGCATACTCGCCAACTTCTTGATGGTACTTACGTGCATCTTCACCAAGCTCACCCATATCTCCGAGTGCTAAAATGCGGTGACCTTGCATATCACTTAACAAGTCAATCGCAGCCTTTACCGACTTAACATTGGCATTATAGGTGTCATCAACCACGGTAAGTAAATCAGACACTTCAATTAAATTAACGCGCCCTTTTACATCACCCATTGTGGCAAGTGCATTGGCTATTTCTTCAAGGGTTACATCAAATTCACTGGTCAGCGCCGCAGCGATAAGTGCATTACTAATATTATGCTTACCAGGTAGTGCCAAAGTAACAGGCACTTGCTTGTTTTTAGTGCAAAGCGTAAAGCTTGCACGTGCATTGGCATCACGCGTGATGTTCTCAGCCCAAATGTCTAGTTTTTCTGTTGTAGAAAAGCGCTTAACATTACGCCCTTCAAGTTTATCTAACCAATACTGGCTAAATTCACTATCGCAATTAACAATGGCAACGCCGTCATCTTTTAGGCCATCAAAAATCTCACCTTTAGCTTTTGCAACGCCCATTAAGCTACCAAAACCTTCCAAGTGAGCTGCTGCAACATTACATACAACGGCCACATCTGGTTTTGTCATTGCCGTTGTGTAAGCAATTTCACCTAAGTGATTTGCACCTAGCTCAATAACAGCAAAACGATGTTGAGGCTCTAAGCGCAATAACGTAAGAGGGACGCCAATATCGTTGTTAAAATTACCTTTAGTAGCTAATACATCACCTTGAACCGACAAAATTGCCGCACACATTTCTTTTACGGTGGTTTTGCCTACACTCCCTGTAATTGCAATTGTTTTAGGCGCCACTTGTGCCATAACAGCAGTGCCAATTGTACCTAGTGCAATACGTGTATCGCTTACTATAAATTGTGGAATATCTACATCAACTTTGTGCTGAACAATAACGCCTATAGCGCCTTTTTGTTTAGCCTCAGCTATAAATTTATGGCCATCAAAATTTGGCCCTTTAAGTGCTAAAAACACTTCGCCATCGCACACTGTGCGAGTATCAGTATTTATATTTAGCACGTGTTGATTATCACCTTGATAATCGGCTGTTAGCACATTAGCTAACCAATCAAAATCCATTGGGATCATTGTGTTATCCCTCTTACTGCTTTTTTTAGTTGTTCTTGTACATAACGGCGATCGCAAAAGTCGATGCGCTTATCGCCTATAATTTGATAATCTTCGTGGCCTTTACCTGCAATCAAAATAACATCATCAGCTGTAGCGTTTTCTATAGCAAAACGAATTGCAGTTGCTCTATCAGCCTCTAGATGTGCATTTTGAGGATGGGTTAGACCGCCTGCTACATCTGCAATAATGTCATCAGGATTTTCTGTTCGAGGGTTATCGCTGGTAATAATCACTTTATTAGCGTTTTGCTCTGCAGCTTGCGCCATTAATGCGCGCTTACCTTTGTCTCTGTCGCCACCGCAACCAAATACACAATTTACACCACCTGGCACATGCAACTGCAATGCTTGTAATGCAAGTGCAAGTGCATCGGGTGTATGGGCGTAATCAACAACACACGTTGGCATGCCAGCTTGACTAAAAGCTTGCATTCGACCAGCGACTGGCTGTAACTGCGCACAACCAGCAACTAGTTGTTCAAGCGGATAACCTAGCCCTAGTAATGTAGCGAGCGCTGCCGTTAAGTTATATAAGTTGAATTCGCCAAACAGAGGCGATTTAATTGAAATATCACCCCAACTTGTCGACAACTGCGCCGAAATACCTTCACTTGAATATTCAACATCAGAAAAATAAACGTATCGGGCATTCTTAGGAGCTAAATTTTTTCGGCCATAACAAATTAGGTTATTAAAATCATACTTTTCAAGCCATTGCTCAGCTTGAAAGTCATCTTGATTGAGCACTACAACTTGCGGCTCAAAATCACGGAAAAGCATTAATTTCGCATCACCGTAACTTGCCATATCACCATGGTAATCTAAGTGATCGCGCGAAAGATTAGTAAACACAGCCGCTTTAAACTGACATTTAGCAACGCGTTGTTGCACTAACCCATGAGATGATACTTCCATGGCTACCAGCTTTTTATGCTGCGAATTTAAATCGCTCAAAATATGCTGTAAATCAACTGTTGAAGGCGTAGTGTTTATCAGTGGAATTAAGTTATCAGGATGGCCATAACCTAAAGTGCCTATAATAGCCGAATCAGTACTACAAAATTGCGCTAAGTGGGCAATCATTGCTGTGGTAGTCGATTTACCATTTGTACCTGTTACACCAATTAAATCAAGAGTCTGACTTGGTTGGCTATAAAAGCGACTAGCTAATTCTGGAAGCTTTTTATCAAGCTCTGAGACTAAATACAGTGGCTCAAAACTGCTTTCAAATTCACATAATCTGTCAGCAATGATAGCTATTGCGCCATTTTCAATTGCTTTAGCAATAAATTGTCCGCCATCAAGTGTATGGCCTTTAATAGCAACAAATACATCACCTGGCGTTACTTCACGGCTATCAAGGCGTAAATGCTTTACCAGTTGCGAGGGCGCATCTATTTCGATGTATTTTAAAATATCCTTTAAATCACGCATCGTTATCTTTACCTTGTACGTACGCAACCTCTTCCTTGTCAGGCGCTACGTTTAATATTCTTAATGCGTTAGAGATGATTTCTGCAAATGCAGGGCCAGCGGTGGCACCTCCATAGTACACATCACCACCTGGTTCATTAATCATAACTACCACGGCTAAACGAGGATTACTTGCCGGTGCTACACCTGCAAAGTAACCTACATATTCATCACCATAACCACCTGCTACGGCTTTTTTAGATGTACCTGTTTTACCGGCAGCACGATACCCATCAACTTTTATGTTGCGAGCAGTACCGTCTTTTTCAAATACACTTTCCATCATGTGGACTACGGCTTCTACGTCTTTTTGTTTAAAAATACGTTCGCCTTCAGGTATATTATCTTGCTTTAAAATAGTCAGTGGTCGATTAACTCCACCAGCGCCTAACATGGTATAAAAGCGCGCCATTTGCGCAGTACTTACCGAAATTGCATAACCAAATGATAAAGTGGCAATTTCAAAGTCAGACCAACGACGATTTGGATAAAACAAACCGCTGCTTTCACCTACCATTCCAGTACCGGTGTCACTGCCAAAGCCTACTTTTTGATATAAGCCAACAAGGTAATCTTTAGGCACTAACTGAGTAACCTTCGCAACCCCCATATTTGAGGAGTACTTTAGTATTTCGCGCAGTGTTAGTTCGCCGTGATTACGAGTATCTCTAACTAAACTACCACCTAAACGCATCCAACCTGGGTAGGTATCAATCGTGTCATCTGCCTGAATGGCGCCGTAGTCTAGCCCAGCTAAAATGGCTAGAGGCTTAACAGTTGAGCCTGGTTCAAACAAATCTGTAATTGCGCGATTACGACGCTTATGAGGTGCAGCATCGCTTAAGTTATTTGGATTAAATGAAGGACTATTTACCATTGCCAGCACTTCACCGGTTTTAACATCAACTACCATAGCTGAGCCCGATGTGGCTTTGTAAGTCAGTACAGCTGATTTTACAGCTTTGTAGGCAATAGCTTGAATTCGCTGGTCAATACTTAGTTCTATACTTTCTGGCTCTACGCGATCACGCTCGTCAAGCACTTCTACTTCACGCCCTTGTGCGTCTTTACGTATAGTGCGGCGGCCTTCCTCGCCCGTTAAAGCGTTTTCGTATAGCTTTTCAATGCCTTCAATGCCTTTACCGTCTATATTAGTAAAACCAATAACATGCGCGGTAACCTCACCGGCGGGGTAATAGCGTTTAGATTCATCTAGTAAATGAATACCTGGTAGGCGTAAATCGCCAATATAATTTGCTACAGCAGGAGTAACTTGGCGCTTTAAATAAACAAAGCGACGCGAGGGATCGTTTAATAGTCGAGAGTTAATCTTCTTAGGATCAATGCGCAATACATCAGCAAGCTCACGCCAGCGTAAATCGTTTTTATAATAAAGTGCAGTACGCTTATCAAGCTCAGCGGTATTTTCAGCTAAAGATAAATGATCTTCGCCGCTTTTACGTGCTTGTTTAATTACTTTAGAGACTAGCGACTTGTGTAATGCTTTAGGATCAGCATATACACTTACCACAGGCACACTTACCGCTAACTCTTTACCATTACGGTCAAAAATCATCCCGCGTTGCACATGTAGTTTTTCAACGCGCACGGTACGTTTGTCGCTTTCTGAACGTGCTTTATCAGGTTCTATTACTTGTAAATAAGCAGCGCGAGATACGAGTGTTACAAACACCATAAACACAACTGCACACACCAGCATAAAGCGCCATGTGATTAAATTAGTGACTGGTTTTTTGCCTCTATTTCTCATTGTACTATTATTACCTGCTCATCTTGACTCGTAGGTCTTTTCATTTTCAATTGTGATGTAGCTACTTCTTCAATGCGTGCATGTTGCGAATAAAATTCTTCTTCAACAAGTAAGTAGCGCCACTCTAAATCGAGCTCATCGCGTTCTTGTAATAATTGATCTTGCTGTATAAGTTGGCCACGAGCTAAGTGGGTTGTTTGCACAACAGCTAAACTAGAAGCGAATATCACAACCAACAAGGCCGAGGTTAGCTTATTAGCTCCTAGGCCTTTTAATATTTCAAAGAATAAATTAGGTTGCCGATAGCTCGCTTTTTTACTCATCCCAACCTCTGTGCAATCCTAAGTACAGAACTACGAGAACGTGGATTACGCTCTACTTCTGCAGCACTTGGCTTAATAGCTTTACCCACTGCTTTTAACGTCAGATTTTTATTTATTTGTGCGTCAGTTAAAGGCAGACCTCTGGGTAATGCTTCTCCCTTACTCTGTTTTCTAATAAACTGTTTTACAATACGGTCTTCTAAAGAATGAAACGAAATCACCACTAAACGTCCGCCTGGCTTTAGCACTTTAACTGCAGACTGAAGCGCAGTTTGAATTTCTTCAAGCTCACTATTAATGTAAATACGAATAGCCTGAAAAGTACGGGTAGCTGGGTGTTTAAACTTATCTTTTACCGGTACAGCTTCATCAACAAGGTCAGCAAGCTGCTTGGTAGTTGTGATTGGCGTGTGCTCACGAACTTCAAGTACTTTGTGTGCAATGCGTTTACCAAACTTTTCTTCGCCCAATTTTTTAATTACGTGGGTAATATCATCCAACTCAGCCTCTGCTAACCACTGTGCTGCACTGCGACCTGTTGTAGGGTCCATACGCATATCGAGTGGGCCGTCTTTCATAAAACTAAAGCCACGCTCAGCGTCATCTAATTGTGGTGACGAAACACCAATGTCTAATAAAATGCCATCGACTTTACCAATTAGATCGTTTTGCTGTGCTACTTCGTATAAGTTTGAAAAGCGAGTATGTGCAATTGCAAAACGCGGGTCATCAGCAAATTTTTCAGCTGATTGTATTGCTTGTGGATCTTGATCAATTGCTTGCAGGCGACCTTCATCACCAAGGCGTGCTAAAATTTGCCCAGAGTGGCCACCACGTCCAAATGTACCATCCATGTATATACCGTCTGGCTTAATTGCAAGGGCATCGATGGTCTCATCCATTAATACGGATACGTGTTCAAATTGCGCTGTCATTAGCTATTGTGTGCCTTTTTTTGTGCCGTTAGAGTGTAAAATTATCTAAATCTTGGTTAGGTTCAAAATCACCAAGCCTTTCAAGCTCAGTATCTTGCTGCATTTGCTCGTGCCAACGCGCCTCGTCCCAAATTTCAAACTTATTCATCAAACCAACCAGCATGATTTTTTTGCCAAGAGATGCATGGGCACGTAATGACGGCGCAAGC
The DNA here is from genome assembly GCF_014163565.1 of Pseudoalteromonas sp. SR45-5. Classification (NCBI taxonomy): domain Bacteria; kingdom Pseudomonadati; phylum Pseudomonadota; class Gammaproteobacteria; order Alteromonadales; family Pseudoalteromonadaceae; genus Pseudoalteromonas; species Pseudoalteromonas sp. SR45-5. The sequence goes on from NZ_JACJDN010000003.1 coordinate 27,798, forward strand.
AAAATTCGACCATTTTTATCAAGTTGATACTCTGTAGCGTTACCTAGCAACATACGTTGCATTCGTCGAGCTCGTGGATTCATATTAGATATTTTCGCTAAACGGCTTTCTATTTCGAGCCACTCAGCCAATGGATATAACCATAAACACGGTTCATTTAATGCGACGGTACAAATAACTGTCCCCTGATCTT
>NZ_JACJDN010000400.1:0-3823 GCF_014163565.1 Pseudoalteromonas sp. SR45-5
TGTCGATTGCACGCTATGGTCGGTTATCGAGAGATAGAATTAAAGCTGTAATAGTATTGAAGTACTTTAAACAACTATTTGTGGTATTATTTTTAACATTGAAAAAATAAATCATTACAAAACTAGTGATAAATCATGTGTTTTAAGTGCTTTGTCTTGATAATATAGTTGTAATTAGCCATGCATAAATGTAAAGGTTTTGTATACTTATGAGAAGTACATATTCGTTGCGCTTTAGCTATACTTTTACACATATGGATACATAATGGATTTTTGGTTCCCTCTCTCAATTACGTTTATTATCTCACTTGTTGCCATAAAAGTGATTAATCCTATTGCTGTAAAAACAGGGTTGGTTGACTTCCCTTGCGATAGAAAAATACATAAAGGAAACATTCCTTTAGTTGGCGGAATTGCAATTTATTTAGCCGTATTAATTACTTCAATGTTATTTATAGAACACAGCCGAAACCTAAATATTTATTTAGTTGCATCAGCGTTGGTACTTTTTTTGGGTACTTTAGATGATCGTTATCAACTCTCGGTAAAAATCCGACTTGTTGCACAAGTGCTTGTAGCCTCGTTAGTTATATTTGGAACAGAGATCTACTTACACAGCTTAGGATATATTTTAGGTTGGTTTGAACTCAAATTAGCAGGATTTGGAATTGTATTAACGGTTATTGCTATTATTGCAGGAATCAATGCTATTAACATGATGGATGGCATGGACGGATTAGTCGGTTTACTCAGTGTAGTTGCATTTACTGCTTTGGCGTTTTTACTAAGTCGAGTAACTAATGCATGGTATTTGCTGCCTTTTTTATTTATTGCTGCCTTATTAGGGTATTTAATATTTAATCTTAAACTACACAGCTCAGTCACAAAAATATTTATGGGTGACTCAGGCAATATGCTCATAGGCTTAACTCTAGTTTGGCTTATGGTAATAGGGATAGAGTTAGATGCGCCAGCATTAAGACCTGTAACTGCCTTGTATATAATTGCTGTACCTTTAATGGATATGGCAACAGTAATAATGCGAAGAGTCAAATCAGGTGTATCCCCTTTTCAGGCTGACAGACAGCATTTGCATCATATTTTTGAAGCAGCAGGTTACAGCCATCGATTTTCGCTTATTGTTATTTCGTCTGGTGCAAGTATACTTGCCCTACTAGGTTGTTTGGCTGAAGTTTATGCAGTTGCTGAGTGGATAATGCTAGTGTCTTTTTTATTGTTTTTTATGTGTTATTCGGCAATTACTAAACAAGTATGGAAAAAGCTAACGAAAATTTAGCACATCAAGGATTTTATTTTGTTACTTACCAATAGATTAGAAAATAAATAATGAAAAATAATAAAGTTATACTATCACTTCTCCCTTTTCTGTTTTTAACAGGCTGTGCTATGTCACCCCCTGTTCTTCATGCTACACGTGCCCTAATAGACGAACCAATAAAATCTAACAGTGCTAGCGCATTACCCACGTATTTAAGTGATGTATTAGACTCTAAGCCGCAAGGCTATACAGGGCAATACAATAATATTGAGTTTACATTAGGTCTGCAATATACGTCAGCATTGGGTGAAAACTGTAGAGTGGTTTATTTAAAAAGAGCAGAACAATTAGCCGAACAAGAACGTCGAGCTGTGTGTAAAAATACCAACCAGCAATGGGTAGTAACGCCTCAAGTAATTGAAAACAAAAACAACCAAATTAGCTTTGGAGCTTAAGCCCTTTATGAACATGCTAAGCAAAATATTTCAAACATTTTTAATATTAACCTGCTCTACCTTTAGTCTATTTAGCGCTAATGTTACTGCAGCAGAACAAATGTCTTTAAGCCAGCTTGAAAGCGCAGGTACAACTCAAACGCAACTACCTAATGCTGCGTTACAAAATGGAACATATAATAAACAAGGGCGTTCTGGAACATTATTGCCAGGCGAAATGTCAGCGGCTGAATTACTACCTACTCCAGAGCTTGGCTTACCACCTCCATATGGTGCAAACTTATTTGCAGGAGGTTACGAAAGTGAGCGCCAAGATGGTTTGAACGACGACTATACAATAGCACCAGGCGACAAAGTTTCTATTTGGCTGTGGGGTGCAATAAATCAATCAGAAGTTATAACGGTTGATAACCAAGGTAATTTATTTATAACTAATGTAGGTCCTGTATACGTAGCAGACGTAAAAGCAAGCCAGCTAAACAGTTACGTAAGTAATAAAATAAAAGAAGTATATAAAAGTAGCGTACAAATATACGTAAACTTACTTACAGCAACGCCAGTGAGTGTTTACATAAGTGGTAGCATTGTTCGTCCTGGGCAATATGCAGGTATAGCCTCCGACAGTATTTTGTACTACTTAAAGCGAGCCGGTGGAATAGACTCTGAGCGAGGAAGTTACCGCTCTATAAAGGTATTGCGTGACGACAAAGTCATTCAAAATATAGACCTATACGACTTTATACTAAGTGGTTACCTCCCTAAGTTTAACTTTAAAGACAACGACGTAATTTTAGTTGAGCGCCAAAAGGCAACAGTTGTTGTATCGGGAAGTGTAAGAGCACCATTTAGGTTTGAGTTTAAAGATAATCAAGCAACGGGTGAGCAACTAGCAAAATTTGCCTTGCCACTTGCTAAAGTAAGCCACGTAGGAATAGTAGGCGATCGTAAAACAGGCCCATTTTCGGTTTACTTACCTTACAACGAGTTTAAAAGCTTTACACTTAAAGATGGCGACCGCCTTATTTTTAACGACGATATACGTGCTCAAGTACTCGATATTCAGGTAGCTGGCAGTTACTTAGGGCCTTCGTACTTTGCAGTAAAAAATAACACACGCTTGCACGACTTACTTGCCAATATACAAATAAATAAAGACCTTGCTGACTACAAGTCAATTTATATACAGCGTAAAAGCGTAGCTAAAAAGCAAAAAGAAATGATTGAGCAAGCGTTAGACCGATTAGAGCGCAGCGTATTTACCGCCCCAGCGTCGTCCGACGGAGAAGCTAAAATAAGAGCCGAAGAAGGTAAAATGATTTTAGAGTTTACCGAACGTGCCCGCAAAGCGGTTCCACTTGGCAAGGTTGTAATTTCAGATCAAGGTCAAGTTGCAAATATTAGGTTAGAGCAGGGGGATGTAATATACATACCAGCAAAAACTGATTTAATACACATAGGTGGCGAAGTGCTCATGCCACAAGCGCTTGTGTACAACCCAAATGCAACAATTGACGACTACATAGCATGGGCAGGTGGCTACAGCGAACGCGCCAATTACGACCAAATAATGGTTATACACCCTAACGGCATGATAGACGTAGACGCTTACGGCACCTTAAAACCAGGTGACCAAATTTTGGTACTCCCAAAAGTCGACACCAAGTTTTTGCAATCGGTTAAAGATATTACGCAAATAATTTATCAAATTGCTATTGCGGCAAATGTGGCCACCTAAATGACCACAGTACTTAAACGTAATAACTGGGCAATATGGCGCGACGTTATATTTGCCCTATTTGTACGCGAAATCCGCACAGGCTTTAACGATAAGCTAGGGCTTGCTTGGGCGGTTGTGCAGCCACTGAGTTTTATTATTATGCTTTCTTATTTGCGTGGTCGAATTGATGGTGGTGAAACTCACACCATACCAACGTTCAGTTTTATGGTGTATGGATTGTTATTTATTCAGCTTTTTTTAGGAACTCTTTCTAGTTGCTCGTCATCTATAAAAAAAAATAAATCACTGTTTGCCTTTAGGCAAGTGCAACCCATTAGTAGTGTGCTCGCTACAGGCTTTTTTAACTTTTTA
>NZ_JACJDN010000401.1:0-3818 GCF_014163565.1 Pseudoalteromonas sp. SR45-5
TATGACGATTCGTACTTTGCATCATTTGCTTTATACCTTGCTTTTCCAGCTCTAGTATTTGTTGCAGCTTTTCTTGGCCACTTTGAGTTTCAGCGCGCTCAAGTAAGTATTCGTATAATTCAATTACCTTTTGATGCTGCTCTGATAAATAAGCTTGAATAACTTTCTCATCAAATTGCTGGTCTTTACTAATGTCTTCGAAAGTAATTAGCTCAGGATTTTTAGCAAAGTATTCATAACAGTACGTATCGAGCGTATTTATTTCGGTTATCGCTTTAAACCCGACTAAATCTTCAGCGAGTTTTTTTTCGTAATTTAGGTAGTAGTCCACCAGCATTGCATTATGTTCATCGAGTAAATCCTTTACGCTATGAAAATTAGCCGCCATTTGCGTATGAAACAAAACGGTCCAATCGTATACCTCTTTAATTGTTTTAACTTGCATGTGCATTCCTTACTTAGTTGACTGTATAGGTACTACACTGCGTAAAGCGTGCCAATTAAAAAACCATTTAAAAACAGAAGGTTAATTTTAAAATGGATATTAGTTAGCAATTTAATAGAATAACTTACAAATTATAGGTAATTTTTATAGAGCAATGCGTGGGTAGTAACCGCACTGCTCTATCGTCTTGTTGCTTTATATTATTTAAGTCCTTGTTTGCGCCACAGTAGGTAAACCGCAGGAATAACAAGTAAGGTGAGTACAATTGCACTGCCCATACCGCCAACCATAGGTGCAGCTATTCGACTCATTACTTCGCTTCCGGTGCCTGTGCCATACAGCACAGGTAGCAAGCCAATAATAATTGTCGCGACAGTCATCATAACCGGGCGTACTCGAAGCCCTGCACCTTCAATAATAGCTTGCTGTAATTGCACTAAACTAAGTGGCTTATCTGCCTGCTCTGCTTCGATGCATTTTTCTTGATAGGCCTGGTTTAAATACACCAACATAATGACCCCAATTTCTACCGCTACCCCAGCTAAGGCAATAAAACCTACACCCACTGCAACTGAAAAGTTAAAGCCCTCTAAATACATTAGCCATACGCCACCAATCATTGCCAGTGGCAACGTAGCCATAATAATAGTGACCTCAGCAAAGCTTCTAAAATTAAGATAAAGCAACACAATAATAATCGCTAATGTAAGTGGTAATACATAAGTCAGTTTGTCTTTAGCGCGCTGCATGTATTCATACTGCCCAGCCCACGTAATTGAGTAGCCAGCAGGTAGTATTAGGTCCTTATCGAGCACTTGCTGAGCGTGCTCAACGTAAGTACCAATATCAACGCCATCTATATCAATAAAACTCCAACCGTTTAAACGTGCATTTTCGCTTTTTATACCAGGCGGTCCATCTTCAATAAATACATCAGCTACATCACCAAGTGCTATACGCTGCCCTGTAGGCGTTACAATAGGTAACAACATTAGCTCTTCTGGCGAGTCTCTGTATGCTTGCGGGTAACGCAAATTAACTGGGTAGCGCTCTTGCCCTTCTACCGTTTGTGTTACGTTTGTACCACCTATTGCAGTAGATACAACTTGCTGTATGTCGCTAATATTTAAGCTATAACGCGCCGCTTTTTCTCGGTTTATATCTACTTTTATATAACGCCCACCGGCTACTCGCTCTGAGTAAACCGATGCAGTGCCTTGCACATCTTTTAAAAGCACTTCTATTTGTTGACCAATTTTTTGAATTTCACTCAACTTTGGTCCCGCAACTTTAATGCCCACGGGAGTTTTAATACCGGTTGCGAGCATATCAATACGTGTTTTAATTGGCATTACCCACGCATTCGTCAACCCCGGAAACTTAACCAAACCGTCGAGTTCTTTTTTAAGTTTTTCAAGCGTCATACCCTCGCGCCATTCGTTTTTTGGTTTTAGCTGAATAAACGTCTCTATCATTGTAAGCGGCGCAGGATCTGTTGCAGTTTCTGCTCGCCCAACTTTACCAAATACTGTTTTAACCTCGGGTACTGTGGCAATTAGCTTGTCGGTTTGCTGTAGTATTTCGCGCGCTTTACCTACCGATAAACCAGGATACGTTGTGGGCATATACATTAAGTCGCCCTCATCAAGTGGCGGAATAAATTCACTGCCTATTTTGTTTACCGGGTAAAAGCCAATAACAGAAACAACCACCGCGAGTACCAATGTCATTTTTGGAAATTTAAGCACCCAGTTAAGTAGTGGGCGATACGCTGCGACGAGTAATCGGTTAACTGGATTTTTTTGCTCCGAAATAACTTTACCTCTAATAAAGTAACCCATTAATACCGGCACTAAGGTAATCGCAAGCCCAGCAGACGCTGCCATAGCATAGGTTTTAGTGTAAGCCAGTGGCGCAAACATACGCCCTTCTTGCGCTTCTAAAATAAATACCGGCATAAAGCTGACGGTAATAATTAATAAACTAAAAAATAATGCAGGACCCACTTCACTCGCCGATTTAGCCACAACTTCCCAGCGGTTTTCGTTGGTAAGTGGCGTTTTTTCCATATGTTTGTGCATATTTTCAATCATGACGATAGCGCCGTCGGTCATTGCGCCTATCGCTATTGCAATTCCCCCTAAAGACATAATGTTGGCGTTAATCCCCTGCCAATACATAATTATAAATGCCGTTAAAATCCCAAGCGGTAACGTAATAATTGCCACCAATGATGAGCGCACATGAAACAAAAACACCACACACACTAAAGCAACTACAATCAGCTCTTCAATTAGCTTACTTGTTAGATTATCTACCGCGTTATTTATTAAGTTGGAGCGATCGTACACAGGGACTATTTCAACGCCCTCTGGTAATCCCTTTGTAAGCGATTCTAATTTTGCTTTTACCAGCTCAATGGTTTTTTGTGCATTTTCGCCATAGCGCATAATAACGATGCCGCCGGTTACTTCGCCTTCGCCATTAAGCTCTGCAATACCACGGCGCATTTGCGGCCCGACTCTAATATCAGCTACATCACGCAATTGCAGCGCAGTACCATTAGCGTTTACACCAAGCGGAATAGCTTCTAGGTCGGCAACACTTTTAATGTAGCCTGTGCTTGTTACCATGTATTCAGCTTCAGCCATTTCAACTACTGAGGCGCCCATCTCTTGGTTGCCTTGCTGGATAGCGGTTTGAATAAGGCTAAGCGGAATACCATATGCACGTAATTTATCAGGCTCTACATTGACTTGGTATTGCTTAACCATGCCACCAACAGCAGCCACTTCAGATACACCGGGCACAGTTTGTAGCTCAAACTTTAAAAACCAATCTTGTAAGCTTCGTAGCTGACTAATATCGTGTTTATTTGTTTTATCAATTAGTGCGTATAAGTAAATCCAACCTACGCCTGTTGCATCAGGGCCAAGCTCTGGCGTAGCGCTATCGGGCAATCGGTTTGCTGCTTGGCTTAGGTATTCTTGTACTCGGCTACGCGCCCAATACAAATCAGTTTTTTCGTCAAAAATAACGTAAACGTACGAGTCACCAAAAAACGAAAAACCTCTTACGGTTTGCGCTCCCGGCACAGAAAGCATTGCTGTGGTGAGCGGAAATGTAACTTGGTCTTGCACTACTTGCGGCGCTTGCCCCGGATAAGTAGTTTTTATAATGACCTGAACATCAGATAAGTCAGGCAAGGCATCCACGGGCGTATTTTTTAGTGCAAACAACCCTCCACCTAGTAAAATTAATGTAAGCAACAACACAAAAAAGCGATTGCCAACAGACCAGCGAATAATGGCAGTTATCATAATGGCTCCTAGTGAGAACTGTGTTGCATAGGTTGTATAGGTTGCATAGGTTG
>NZ_JACJDN010000402.1:0-3815 GCF_014163565.1 Pseudoalteromonas sp. SR45-5
CCCCAAAATTAAGGAGGGGATTATCTCAGTAATTGCAGGGGTATTTCAAGTCAATTAGAATAAAAAGCCATATAACGAGCAATTAATCTAAATAATCACCCGTTGGTTAACATAAAACCACTGTATTTTAATCAATTTGTATTTTCGGTGTCACGAAAATAAGTAATTCACGCTTTTCATTAAACTCACTTGTGGTTTTAAATAGTCTTCCTACGTAAGGAATGTCACCTAAAATTGGCACTTTACTCGTAGTATTAATGATTTGCTGTTGGAAAATACCACCGAGTACTACTGTTTGGCCATTCTCGACTAACACTTGTGTTTGAATTTCTTGAGTATCAATAGACACCGCTTCACCAGTACCTGTTTGTACAGTATCACCACGTGTATCTTGAGTAATAATTAAATCTAGAATTACTTTATTATCAGGTGTGATATGAGGTGTAACTTCTAAGCTCAGTACCGCTTTTTTAAAGCTTACGGTAGTAGCACCGCTTGAAGCTGACTCAGTATAAGGAATTTCAGTACCTTGCTCTATTCGGGCTTTTTGCTGATTAGCCGCTATTATACGTGGACTAGCAATAATCTCGCCTTTATTCTCTTCCTCAAGCGCACTTAGCTCTAAATCAATCAGCGTGCCGTTAGCCAGTTTTGCTATGTGTAAGCCAATGCTAGCCGCAGGGTTAGTGATAGGTAAATTTACATTTAATCGGTCTGAAATACTTGGTGCATCTGAAGTAGATGTCGCATTATAAATACCTTCTGCGCCTTCAAGAGAGCCTGAAATACCAACACTACTGCCTTGGTCACTAAAGCCCCAACGTACGCCTAAGTCTTCAGTAACGTTATCGCGCACAGTTACCATTCGAGATTCTATTACAACCTGCTGCACTGGAATATCAAGCGTTTCAATCATGCGGCGAATGTTTTCTATACTCTTAACAGTATCTTTTACTAACAAAGTATTTGTACGTTGATCAACAGATACACTACCACGGGCAGTTATAATACTGTTTGTATCTGTTTTTAATAGATCAGCAAAATTTTCGGCTTTAGCATAGTTTAATCGGATGTATTCACTATATAGAGGCTCTAAGTCTTCAACTTGCTGTTTAGCTTTTAAATCTTTGGCTTCACGTGCTGCAAGTTCTTCTGCAGGCGCTACCATTAATATAGAGCCATCCATGCGCTTATCTAGCCCTTTAATACGTAGTACTACGTCAAGCGCTTGATCCCACGGTACACCATCTAGGCGCAGCGTTATATTGCCCGTTACTGAATCACTGGTTACTAAGTTAAAGTCGTTGTAACCCGCGATAATTTGCAGTGCTGCACGCACAGAGATATCTTGAAAATTTAAGGTCATAGGGCGACCTTGATACTCAACACCACCATCTAAGTACGCATTTTGCGTTTCATCTTTTTCTACTGTCAACGTTAAAATATTATCTATTTGCTGATACGTAAACGTGAACTGAGCATTAGGTTCGATAACAACACGACTTAAACCATCTTCTTTAAAAGTCTCGATATTACTTACAACAGTTCCAAAATCTAATACATCTAATTCATAAAGTAGATCGTCTAAAATATCGGTGTGATGAAAGTCAGCGTAAATTTTCCCGCCACTTTCATGGACTTCAATTGCAGCTTGAGTGTCTTGTAAAAATACAAGTACTTTTGCTTCACCCTTCTCACCACGTCTAAAATCAATTGACTGGATACGGTTAATGTAATTTCCACTTTCATCACCTGAGTCCATCACTACATCTTCATTTTCAGGTTCTGTAAGAGGGTTATCAGAGACACGTATCGATACTAAATTGTTATGAACTTCAGTCTCATAAATTTTTAATCTATCTAAGTTTACCGTTACCTTTAAACCACTGTTAGTTAAAACATTAGTAACACTGCTAATTCCAGCTTGATTAACTTCAACATCATTTAAACCAACTTCTAACTCTGCAGAATCAAAAAACATTTCGATTCGGGCTGGGCTATTAAACACTTGAACTTTTGGTTCAAAGGTTAACTCTTCATCAAAAACAAGCTGTAATTCAGTTTCGCCTTTAAGTAATGGATTATAACGAACATCATAAAGCAATGGCCCAGCTATGGCTGAGTTTACAGTGACTAAAGCAACAGCAGCCAGTAATGTCCGTGAAATACGATGAAGCCAAAGTACATCCTTATGCATCCTATTTTTACCTTTTTTATTATTAATTTGCGCCATCTGTTGCCGCCTCTAACATTTCTAATTTCGTCAGGCGCTCTTTCCAACAGCCAGACCCATCAGGGATTAATTCCACTAATTCTATATAGTCGTTGCTTACTCTTTTTACTCTGCCATCATAACTTCCAAGATAATTCCCTACCGTTACGCGGTGCAAAGTGTCATCTGTTGCTGTAATTAATGCCCATATTTGTCCACTAGAGCCAATTGTGCCTTTCATTGCTAAATTATCTAGCGGGTATTTCTCTAACGGTTCGCGGCGACGCTCTTGATCTGGGTGCAAACAGTTTTTTACTTGCGTTAGTTTATTTTGAATAATCTCAGGCTGAGGCGCTACAAACGGGCTACGTAGCTGACCAGCACTGTACTCAAATATTTCAAACTTTGTCAGTTCAGGAATCGTCTCAACCTTTGGTGTGGTACTTGCTTTTACCTGATCAATAAATTCTTTTTGCTCAGAAGTGTCATCATTACAACCAGCTAAAACAAACGCTATAGCTAAAGGTACTACGCGAAGGAGTTTCATTTTTTAACCCCTTCTTCATAACGATATGTTTTTGCAACAACACTGAATGTTAACTGTTTATCGCCCGATGATAAAATAGAAAAGTCATGTAAGCTTACAATTCGGGGTAACTGGGCCACTTTACCTACAAACTCACCAAACTCATGGTAGCTACCTATTACTTCGATTTTAATAGGCAGCTCGGTATAAAATTCTTTTTCAACTTCTGGCAGCCAACCTATTTTTAAAAAAGTCAGACCACTCGTTGTCCCAACATATGATAAATCATCAAGTAAACCAGGAGTTTCGTTCGAAGTGGGTAGACGCTTTAATAGCTGTGAAAACTTATCTTCCATTTCAATCATTTGTTGACGATATATTTCAAGCTTGCTCGCTACTGCATACTTAGTTCGATAAGTTGTTCGTAGTTCAACTTCTTTTGCCACGGCACTATGGTAGCTGTCAATTTCATCAGAAACTAATAGGCTATAACTAAAAAACAATACAAGGCCCGCAACAAATGTGCAGCAAATTGCTTTAACAGCAATTGGCCAATCACCAATGTTATCAAGCTCTATTTCATTCCAATCAATTTCACTCAGTGCTTTAAAATCAAGGTTCATCGCTAACCTCACCAATTTTATCAAATGGTTTTACATAAAATTCCATATTAAAATCACTAAGTAAACGCGAAGATTGATCGCCTGCAACAATGCCCTGCATTGAAGGATTCTCTAGTAAATATGAGCTTTGTACTTGGCGGAGCATTGTTGATAGACGATTATTAGATTCACTACGTCCTAAAACATGTATTTGGCTGCCTTTGCGCTCCAGTTTTGTTAAATAAACACCACCTGGCACTATTTTGGCAACTTCATCCATTATTTGCGTACCCAAGTTACGGCTGCTTTGCAATTCTTCAATGAGCCTCATACGCTGTTGTAAATTTTCCTTTCTTTTATCTAAGCTTCGTATTTCACTTATTTTTTTATCTAGCATGCTAATTTCTGAGCTTAAATAATTATTCTTTAAGTTTTGACCGTCTTTTAAGGCACTATAAAAAGAGCTTAATAAATA
>NZ_JACJDN010000403.1:0-3801 GCF_014163565.1 Pseudoalteromonas sp. SR45-5
ATGTAATCAAAAAAATCAACATCTTGATCTGCCATTTTTATTTTTACACGCTCTTTTAGACGCGGAAGAGGGGAATCATAAAAGCCTTCATAACCTAACAGTGTCACTTTACCTGAATGTATGTGAATTTTAATAAGCTGAATATCATCAAGCTCACCATACATTTGCAGTGCTGCGCCAATATACACGCGAAGTACTAAAGGTAGCAGAGTTATAAAATCCTTATGAAGCGTTAGTGAGTGTGGTAGCCTATTCTCAAAGTCGACTTTACTCGCGGGTAATATCTTCTCAGCTTCTAGGCACAGTGATTCAATTAATGCACTATCTGCTATTTGAAAAAGCAGCTCAGTGGCTTGGTGCTGCGCTATTTTGTAAGTGTCGAAGAATGCTTTTATATCACGCTTTAAATCTTCAGGTTGTTGGGCGTAAGGCTTTCGCTTTTCAAACATAGCAAGAGCAAAGTAAAGAAGTAAATCTTCTTTACGCATTGTTTCGGCGGTCGTTAGCTCGTCTTCTTCAAACCATTTTAAAACAAGTTGCAGGGCTTTTTTATTTGAACCAATGACTTCTCTTATTTTGTCACTTTGCGCAAACTCATTGTTTGCTGGGCAGCGGCCAAGCGTTAAGCATGTTAACCAAAACGATTCAAAAAGTTGCTGGTGTTGTGTAAATAAAATTCGCGCTTGTTCTTCATTAACAGGTTCTGGCGCTGTTAGGTGCTGCCATTTATAAGCACGTTTATGACGGTTTTGTAAAAAGTGTTGTTCGAGCTGCTTATCTTTAAATATATAATAAATACCAGGTGCAACAGCAATGGCGTTTTCATCAACGCTCATTTCTATAAATGCTTTAAGCTCTGCTTGCGTGTAGTATTTTTGAAAGGTGTTACGACTCGTAATTACGCCATCTTTGTATGGTTGAAACTGACTTATCAGCGTTTCGTTTCCGAGCATTGCTGATACAACAAGTAACTTTTGTGAAAGCTCCCATGCACCAAGTAACGCTTCTATTCGCTCATCTCTGTCTTCTATAACATTAATTACGAAACCAATGTTAACAATGTCAGAAATAACTTTATCAGCATCAGGACGGTAGTTTAAATCCCAACCTAATGCATCTATCCCATGAGCTTCGAGTTCGCGCAAGTCGTCGCCTCTGCCGCACCCGTAATCAAATATTGAATAGTCGCCGCTCAAAAAGCCATTTTTAGCGAGTGTTTTTAAAGGAGCTGAAAGTTCATGTCGTACAATGGCCGTTAAATGCCTGTCTATTGTTTTATCGTTATCAGGGCTTTGTACGGCAGAGCTTCGAAATAAACGACCATCAACTAGTTCGTATCCTTTCTTTGCAATTAAACGCTCCCACGAGCCTTTAAAACCGATCATACGGGTATTTTCGTATAGACCCGCTTGTTCGCCCTCTGCAGTTAGATCACAAAATAATTGGTAAAACTTACTAGCTGGCGAAACCATGGTTTCTTTTCTGTGTAAAATAGGCGGGTTTTCGCTGTTATCGTACTTAGTGATTTTATGACTAAGCTTTGCTAGATCTACAGTTACGCTTTGTTTAAGCGCGGGGTATGAATCATCATAAAAGGTTGGGTAGCTTAACAATGAAAGCCTAAAGTCACTTTTAAACAGCTTGATTAAGTCGAAATCGGATTCATCAACCTTTAAAGCTTGCGCAACAACTTTAATAAATTTAACTAAATCGGCAGGTGCATCAGCAAATGCATCTTTATGGAAATAAATTGCATCAGGTAGCTTTTTTGCTATTTTTACTTTTTTTACAAGTTGCTTAAATTGCTCTGCGTTCATAGTTTAATAATTTGCTAAATGTAGTGCCTGCACTTTACAGGGGCTCAATGTATGCAAACTATATAGTTCATCTTGTTGATTTACAATGCAAGGACACTCAGCAATATAAAAATCAATACCTTTGGCCGTTTTTATACTTCGCAGATAAACAGGGACTATAGGCATAGACGAAGGGAGCTTTTGTAATAGGCTTAAACTAGGGTAAAGCAATTTGTGTTTTGCTAGTGAATCAAACTTATCGCCATGTTTTGCTTCTATCACAAATAAGTGTTCTTTATCGTCTCGCTTAGCAACAAATACAGCATCGATTTCAACTTGGCCATTTATATGCTCAAGGATAACGTCTTCGTTAGCGAGTGGCTTAAAGCTAAACGTGAATGTACTTTGCCCCGTTGCTGGGACTACTATAGTTTTGTCATCTTTTAAGTTAAGTGCTTCAGCCATTAGACCTGATGCTATAGCTAGATTAACAACGGAGGTTTCAGTAACTTTAGGCAGGAGCTGAAATGCAAATAAGCTTCTTATTGATACGTTTGGTAAAAATAACTCTGGTTGCAATTGCCCAAACAAAGCTTGGTCATTAAAAAAGAAATCGTTTACATCACTTGATTTTACAAGTGAAAAATAAGTTTGATTATCGCCTAAGCGAGAGCCAAGCCTAAGTACCATCGTATTATAATCTCGTAAAGTTTTTGGCAGCTTTTTTATCGAATCTATAGATATTGATGCTGCTGTGTTTGCCTTTAAATTATTGGTACTTACATATTTTTGAAAGCCTTGGGGAGGAGACACTTTTTGCTCATTGGCTTGCATTTCTTGTAGTAAATCGTGAAATATCACTTATTCATCCTTGATTTCAAAATAATAAAAGTACGCACGTCCGCGTTTTTCAAACTTAAGCTCGCCACGTTCCCGACGATGCATTAACTCACAGTCTGATATTTTTAAGAGCTTCATCGTTTCTTTGCTTGAAAACCACTCTCCTTGTTGTTTTTGGTTAGCTATTTAAGTTACTCAAATTATGTATAAATTTAATATACATAACTCTTGGTATATCGACAAACTTATTCAAGTAACGTTAATTTCTATTGATTTATTTAGGCAATATCAATAAGGTGTGGGCATAAGAATTTTAAAGGTATAGCAATGGACGCTAGCAGAAACTCACCAAATACAACCTCTAATGAAAAACAGCTCAACTTAGTTTGCCCCTGCTGTTCTGAAGAAAGCTCTTTAGAATACGGAAACCATATTACTTGTAGTAAATGTGCAAAAACGTTTGCAGGCCACACCTATAAAAAATTTAAGAAGCCGTTTTTAACAGCTAAAGTCGCACTATTAATAGGGGCTGTGGGTGCGTATAAGTTAGATAGAGAGTTACTTGAGCCTAGTCGCTACTCGACCGGTGCTATTGTTGAAATAGTTAGTTTTTGTTCTAACCCTCAAGCAAAAATTAGTAAAAACAATTTACGCGTAAATGCCAGGATGTGTATTTGCGCATTAGATGAAACAATGAAAGTTGTACCTGAGGCGGAGTTATTGTCAAACAAGAAGAAATTTATTAACACTTTTGTTAGTAAGTTAAGTCAATGTAGATAGCGATACTTGCGTATCGCTAAAGGTACTCTTTTTATTTCGATTTTGGCGGATTATTACCTCTGCCTGTCCCTGAAGGGTTTCCTGTTTTACTCGGGCCATTAGACGGGGCTGGCCGTGAGTTTTGTTGGTTGTTTGCAGCTGCTCTTTGAGCTCGTGCAGCAAAGCCGCCCTTTTCAACGAAGCCGTTGTTAGCTTTTGCTTCTGCTGCTTGGATTCGTGCAGCGGCACTTTGATTCATGTTTTTCATAATATTACCTTTGTTTAGTTTAAGGAATGCTCTTCGCTTTGAGAGCAAAATCATCATAAATAAGGTGTTGGGACAAACTGGGACAGAAAATGGAAAAACACGAAGAATTACAAAATAAAATTAAAACTATTATTAAAG
>NZ_JACJDN010000404.1:0-3787 GCF_014163565.1 Pseudoalteromonas sp. SR45-5
AATGTTGGCGTTACAAAATGAGTATAGCTCTACTTTGGCTTATGTTTACTCTTGCTGTATGTAGCTTGTTTATTCCTGAAAATATAGCGGCTCCTATATTTTTTGGTGTAATGGTACTGCTTTATATTACTTGTATTATTTTAATATATAACAAGTTACGCAGTGGTTTTAGGTGGGCTAAGTTTTATGTTTTATCATGGATACCGCTAATTTTTGGTGCGGCAATTCAACCTATGGAACTCACTGGTGTTTTACCGTATACCTTTGCAACCCGCCATGCCTTTTTAGTCGCTATTTTGTGCGAAGTTATTTTAATGGCGATGGCATTAGCAGACAGGGTAAGGTATCAGCGAGAACGTGCGCTTTACCATGCCACGCATACACAACAAACACGATTACTTAATAGCTCCAAGCTAAAACAAGCATTTATGGCACTACAGAGCCAAAATCGCTCAACAACGTTGTGTTTAATAAAAATACGTCACTTTAATTCACTCAATACGATTATTACCTCTTCTCAGGGCTACACACTTATAAAGCATATAGCCAAAGAGCTTGAATTAGAACTCAGCCATGAACGTGAATTTACAAACCTCGAAACAGATTTAAACACCAGTCCTCGCTTAGCCGATTTAAGCAGTGGTGTATTTGCCTGTATTTCTACAAAAACACAAAACCAAGAAATGCTAGAAACACTACTGACTAAAATAATTAGTAGCCTACCAAAACAATATGAAATTAAAGGGCTAAACCTGCAGCTTAGTTACAGTATAGGTATTAGTAGTGCAGGCAAGACTAACGACTTTGAATATTGGTTAAAGCGTGGTTATTTAGCGCTTAAAAAAGCAAAAGGTAGCGTTAATCAAGTTGGGTCATCGTCAAACGGTAATAATCTGATGATGGACGTTGCTCTAGCCGCTAAGCTGCAACAAGCAATCAAAACAAATCAACTGGCGCTTTATTACCAACCTCAAATAAACTTATTAAGTAACCACGTAAGTGGTGCTGAAGCTTTATTACGTTGGCCCGACCCAACTTACAGCAACTTATCAATTGAAGAGCTAATAATACTTGCTGAACACACAGGTATTATTAACGAGCTAACACTGTGGGTAATAGAGCAAGCTTGTAAAGACATAGTTGAGCTTACTAAAAATGGCTATAACGAGCACACAATTAGCGTAAATTTAAGTGCTAAAAACTTAACCATAAATAATTTAGCCGAAAAAGTAGAAAATATTTTAATTAAATACCAAGTGCCGGCACACTTACTTAAATTTGAACTAACCGAATCGGCCTTCGTAGATAGTCAAGATGCACTTATAAAGTTAGTTGATGAGTTAACCGCATTAGGTATTAAAGTGGTACTGGATGACTTTGGGACAGGCTACGCGTCACTTAGCTACTTAGTTAATTATCACTTTAGTGAGCTTAAAATAGATAAGTCATTTGTTTTTGATTTGCCTAACAACCCAACTCACCAAGTTATTGTACAAACAGCCATTGATATGGCGCATAACCTCAACTTATCAATAACAATTGAGGGGGTAGAAACCCAAGAAATCCATCACTTGCTCAAAGATATGAACGCTGATTCCGCCCAAGGTTATTTATACGCAAAAGCACTGCCTTACACCGACTATTTACACTTCTTAAAAAGCCAATATAGCTTAAAAATGTTAGACTCCTCTTTTTAACATCTTTAGGGGCCAAGTAAAGATGCAAGGCACACTGCGTAAACTAAAATCGAGCTTAACCGAACCAGTACAATATCACTTACCTGTAGGTGAACACTTAGTAGACTTAAATGCATTTATAGGTAAGGAGCTTACGCTTACCTTTAGTGGCACTATTTTATGTTCTAACTGCGGTAAAAAAACCAAAAAAAGCTATTCTCAAGGTCACTGTTTTGTATGCATGCGCAAGCTTGCTAGTTGCGATATGTGCATAATGAAACCAGAAACCTGCCACTATGATCAAGGCACTTGCCGAGAGCCACAGTGGGGCGAAGAAAACTGCATGATCCCACACTATGTATATCTCGCTAATACCTCAGGTTTAAAGGTAGGTATTACCCGCCACACACAAATACCGACTCGCTGGGTTGATCAAGGCGCCACTCAGGCATTACCTATTTTTAAAGTGCAAACTCGCCTGCAATCTGGTTTAGTAGAAGTTGCATTGGCTGAATTTATTGCCGACAAAACTAATTGGCGCAATATGCTAAAAGGTCAAAACGACGCAATTGACTTAAAAGCAGCGGCAGCCGAGCTGATCCCACAAATTAGTGAAAAGCTAAACGAGCTCAGTGAATTATTTGGCGCAACAGCAATAGAGCAACTTGATGAAGATGTGGTTGATTTAAACTTTCCAGTAACCGAATACCCAACAAAAATCAGCTCATTTAACTTTGATAAAGACCCTGTTGTAAGTGGTGTTTTACAAGGTATTAAAGGTCAGTACTTAATCTTTGAAAAAGGCGTTATTAATATACGTAAATTTACGTCTTATGAAGTAACCGTAGGCTAACGGGCCATGTTAAACAGCTACCCACAATTATTGGTTATTTATAATGAGCTTGAGATAGCCCATAACCAACAAGAGCAACAAGAGTGCTTGCACAGCGTTACGCAAAGTGAGCTAAGCGATGTGCGAGTACTTAACAAGCAAGGTGACTACCTTAATTTACAAGGCACTGTTTGCCCTAAATTGAATGGCGAGCAACTAGCACAGCTTGTTACAGCTTACTTATTAAATGAAGGGCAATGCTGCCTTGGTAAAATCAAAACCCTAAGTACTGCGCAGGCGTTTGATTTACTAGGGCTATAAACACTCTCTTTATTTAAACCTCAGTAAGCACTTTTATATGCGCTACAGCACTGCGACCTAAAGCTGATAGCGCATAGCCACCTTCTAAATACGAAATAACCCCTTTACAACCGCCCTCTTTAGCAACACCACATAGTTGCTCGGTAAGCCAAGTATAGTCATCTTCAACAAACTTTAAGCTTGCCATATCATCTTCTAGGTGAGCATCGAACCCTGCGCTTATAAAAAGTAATTCAGGTTTAAACGCTTTTAATTTTGGTAGCCATTGCTGAGCAAACACCTCTTTTAAATCGTCGCCATTACTGGCAATTGGCAGAGGTGAATTAACTATATGACTATTATTTTTAACCGCTGTATTTGGATAAAACGGATACTGAAATAACGAACAAAGCAGTACATTTTCGTCATCAATAAAAATATCTTGTGTGCCATTACCGTGGTGTACATCAAAATCCGCAATAGCAATGCGCTTAACCCCTTTGCTTTGTGCGTACTTAACAGCAATAGCTAAGTTATTAAACACACAAAACCCAGATGATGAGTTTTTATTAGCGTGATGCCCTGGCGGGCGCACTGAGCAAAAAGCAGCATCGAGTTTATCGGCAAGTATTTCATCAACCGCTAACAATCCTGCACCTACTGCCCGCTCAATCGCTTTAAACGAATCGGGGCACAGCCACGTATCGCCATCTAAATTAGCTAGCCCTTCTGTTGGTAGCGTATTTTCTACGTGTTTAAGTAAAGCTTCATCGTGAGCAAGTAAATAATGCTCACGCTCGGCCTTGGGTGCTTGGAGGTGTGTTAAGCCAACATCTACGCCGCTGGCAAGTAATCTATCGGTTATGGCATCTAGACGTTCTGGGCACTCGGGGTGGTCGTCTATCATTTTATGCTTACGGCAATGAGGATGAGAAATAACAGCGGTACGCATAAAAAGTCCCTTACAAGGTGTAAAAAC
>NZ_JACJDN010000405.1:0-3777 GCF_014163565.1 Pseudoalteromonas sp. SR45-5
TCTTAATTTACAAACTGATAGCCTAGATTTAGATAAAGCCTATTATGCGAATGTGAATTGGTACGTGAACATTAAGTTTTAAGGAATGAAGATGTTAAAACAAATTATACCTTTAGGGGTCGCTATTGCATTGGCAGGTTGTGGCTCTTCATCAGACAGTGACAGTTCAGAATCTGTTGCAGTGAGTGAAATTGCTACATCTTCTTCTGTGAGTTTTTATGTATCTAATTGGCAATCACCACAGGGCACGCTTAATGTTTTAGATAGCGATGGGGTGGTGCAAGAATCAATTGAAGTCGAAAACATCAATACTGCGAGTGTAAGTGTAACTCCACTTACTTTTAATAGTTTTGAGTTTATACCTAGCGATACAGCTCTACCTTGTCCGCGATTTACAGGGTGTGGCAGAACTGTGCGTGGTGATGTAAATGACTTAAACGCAAACCGGTTAATTGACTACCAAGAATTGACAACCGTTACCCTTAATTACAAAGCGGATGCATTTAGTGCACCGGGTGTAAATAAGGTTTATTTATCGCCATTGAGTAAAGCAATTACAGAAGAAGGCTTTAGTGCTACACAGGCGAGTTTATCAGCCACGCCTTTTTATCATTTAACGCACAGTAATTTAAATGCAAGTGTTGAAGCAGAAATGGTGACAAATGCCTTCACCTACGCGGCAATTTTAGCTGGTGTTGCTGATAGTTCGTTTAGTGTTGAAAGTGCTTTTAATGCATTTACTAACTTGGAGACTGACCAGCAAGCTTGGCAAGATTACAGCGACTTAGCAGCGCAGTATGTTACAGACAACTTATTTAGCGACCAAGGTAATGCTTTGCTGAAAAATGTAGCTGGTCAAGTTAAGCAAACGATTGCAAGTGTAACTACATTTGCAAATTGGCAGGCTCGCTCAGCAGAAGTGCAAAGCTTAGACTCAAGAGAGTTACTTGTTGATACGCGAAATATAATTGGTGTTGCAAGACTTCAAGAAAAAAGCTATTCAGATGAATTAGACGCAAAATTTACTGAGCTTGAAGGTGCGTTTGATGAAGATACACAAAGAACCCTTGATGCACTTAGTAATGCTTTAAACGAAGTTATCACAAATTATTCACCACTAGCTGATGGCTCTACACCATCAGGGCAATATAAGCTTCGTGATTTAGATATTGATTACAACCAATCACCTTATACTTGGGCTATTACTGGCACATATGATGAGTTACCTATAACCATTGATTTATCAATTCCAACTTTCAGAGTAAGTGGTGTATTAGGTAATAAAATCGAAGGTGTAATGAGCGCAACGGTCACAAATGGTACTACGGTATTAAGTGTGGATGTAAGTGAGTTGCTGATTGAGTTTGATGGCATAGATGCTCAAAGTGAATTAAACCCAGAAGCCGATACGGGTATTACACAGGTAACCACCAACGTAATTATCAATAAAGCAGCGGGTAAACTCGAAGGTGATTTATCAGTAAATTTAAACCGTTTTGTTAATTCACTAGGTGAGGAGTCAACCACGTTATATACTTTTGATTTTAATGGTGATTACGTAAGCGACATTCAAAACACTGCATTTCATATCACAGCAGTAGAGGCTTCGCCTTTTGTTGGTGAAGATAATGACGATTTAGCATTTACTTTTGAATTAGATTTTCCATTGAGTGGTGCAAGCGATTTTAAATTTGCGTACGTAGGCGATGTGGAAAACCTATCAGAACTTACCTCTACAGATATATTTGTTAGCATACAAAATCGCGCGTTAGATTTACGTATTCGTGATGTTAGTGGCAACATTAATCTAATAGCGAAAGGCGAAAATGGACGTTGGTTAGATGTAAAGCAAAAGGGCCGTAATTACAGTGGCGGTTTATATTTTGGTGATACTAAACTAGCTGATGTTACTGCGGTACGTGGTATTCCTGGTGTTTTGTTTCCAAATGGTGAGTTTGAGTCGTTATTTTAACCATTAGATTAAATAATTAAAAACTCAGCATATGCCTTACAGCTCAGCGCTTTTTGCGATGAGTGAAGTGTTTTTATAACTATTCGAAATCCGGTATTAGTTTTCTAGTATCGGATTTTTTAATGTTTGTTATATTAGTTAAATGCGCCTGAATCGAGGTAGCTGCCAATCCCGAGTGTAAACATCCATAGCCCCCATAAGCTGTGTTCAATAACACACACGACCGTTGAGCGGCTTTGTGCGTAGGTATACGCAAACAGTAAACCGCCCAAAAAGGCTAAGGCTACTGCAATCCAATTTGCATACACTATATGCGCCAACGCAAATACACTCGCACTGACTACAATACGCACTGCTTTTTTTGGCATGATGCGTTTATAACGATGAAAAAAATACGTTCGGAATATTAATTCTTGAGGAATAACCGACAGTATTGGATACAGCACCAGCAGTAAAAGCCAATCATTAAACGAGTTACGGGGAAGGGTAAACCAGTTGCCTTGATGAATAATCCCGTAAAACATGCCTGAGAACAGCGCACCTAAAAAAAAGAAGCTAAACACACGCCTTTTAACAGCAGAAAATTGCCCAAGGCTTGTGAGTCTAAACCGTTTAAAATGGGGATCGCCTAGTAGCAACATACAACACACACTCATAAGTATAATAAGCGCAGGGATAAGCCAATTAGCTAAATGCTCGCGTAATCCAAAACCCAACAAGGGCAGCAATATAAAAATGAGGGTAAATTCAAACCAGCGGTATTGATTAGCGTTCAAGGTCGTCTCAACTTGCTTTTTTTAATAAGCTAACAAGCTAAGACGACACTTTTATGACGAGGGGGCTTACTTTGCTGTTTCCTCTTCATCAGGGAGATATTTGTACAAGGCAATAATGGTGGCAAAAATGCTTACAAAAGTAATACCCATTAAACCAAACACTTTAAAGTTAACCCAAAAGTCGAGCGAAAAATTATATGCAATATAAATGTTTAGTGCTGCGATGCCAGCAGTAATTACAACCCACATTAAATTAAGCTTATCCCATAACGGTTCTGGGACAACAATGGCTTGCTTTGTATCATTAGCGTTTTCGAGGATTGAGCTAAGCGCTTTTTTAACGAGATTTTTATTAAGTACATAACGGCTAACAAGTAACGTTAAACTTAAACCTGCATATATCAGTGTTGCTTTCCATTTAATGTATTGCTCATCATGAAGTACCAGCGTTAGCGTACCAAACACGGCAGCAATGCCAAAAAATATCCAATGACGAGTAGGTACATTGCCATGTTTAAAGTAGCTATAAGCAACCTGAATAAGCGTAGTGGCCATCAATAAACCGGTAGCCCAATAAATATCGACGAGTTTAAACACTGCAAAAAACAGTATGAGTGGAATGTATTCAATTAATGCGTGCATATACTACCTAAATTATACAAAAAAGAGTCAAAGGCTTTTTACCACATAAAGCTTAGCAACTACAAGGTTGACTTGTTGCCCTGTAACCCTTAGCCTGCGTGGCTTTATTACCAATTTGGTTTGGTATTTTTCATATCATCATATTCCCACGCTTAACCAACACTGATTTGGCGTGTATTTAGGAGCCTAAAATGAATAAAGCAGAACTCGTTGCTGCCATTGCACACAAAAGTGAATTAACAAAAAAAGATTCTCAAGCGGCACTTTCAAGCTTGCAAAAAGTCATTACTAAATCGCTTTCTGAGGGCGATCAAGTTCAAATTAATGGCTTTGGTACCTTTGCGCTAAGTTATTACCCAGCGCGTACTGGGCGTAACCCACAAACAG
>NZ_JACJDN010000406.1:0-3776 GCF_014163565.1 Pseudoalteromonas sp. SR45-5
GGCAATACAAGACAAACTCGGTAAACGAAAAATAATGGCAACATTTAGCAAACGTGGCGTGCGCTCATTTATGCCAGAGCAGCATAGAAAGTTTGTGGCTCAAAAGGTTACGTCGTTTATTCAGTTTTTATTTGAAAAGTTTGAAGCTAAGCCAAAAACAAAAAAGCCTAAAATCAGTTAAGTGATTTTAGGCTTTTTAGTGCAGGTTATTAAATTTATTTTAAAATAACCACAGGCACATCGCTGTTCTCGAGCATTTTAATGGTGTTACTGCCCACAAAAAACTGCCTTAGTTTAGAGTGCCCAAATGCACCCATTACAATTAGTTCTACATTATTTTGTTCTTTATATTGCATTAACGAGTCAAAAATATTGCCCTCTAAAAAGCTTGCCGACACTTCAAAGTCCATACTGATAAGCTTGTGCTGTGCGTTAACAAATTTTTCTTCAAGGTCTTTTTCGTTATTTTTAATACTCACTAAATGACAAAGCAAACCATGTAACAAGCCGCCATCAATCACTTGTTGTAGCGCTTTGTCGGCTGTTTCGCGGCCGTCGTACGCAATCATAAATGATTTAGGTTGTTTAAATGTTTCAGGAATAAGCAAAATAGGTTGTGTTGCATTGCGCACTAAGGTTTCTATATGTGAGCCCAGCACCGCGAAGCTATTACTATGTCCAGCACCATTTTGGCCAATAACAATAAGGCGTGTATCGTCTTTTAAGTCTATAACGGTATCGAGCAAATCACCGTGGCGCTTAATTAGTTCAAAATTAGTAACACCTGCCGATTTAGCATGCTCACTTACTGAATTTAATAATTCGTCAGCCATTTTTAAACTTACTTTGCAGCGTTGTTCGTCAAGCTTAGTCATTTCATCAAGAAGTGTTGACTGTGCACCAAGCCCAATACTACCAGAGTAGTCGCCGATATTAGTTTGCTGCGTTTTTTCAATTGTATGCACAAAGCTAATTGGTTTATTTAGCTTTTTTGAAGCCCAAATAGCAGCATCGGTTACATTTTTAGTAATGGCTGAGCCATCTACATAGGTAATTATTTTAGTCATTGCATTCTCCTTAATGTCCGCCAAGTAGTTTTTCGACTTCTTCAGGGTTGTTATGCACACCAAATTTATCAATTACAGTTTCGGTTGCGCTATTCATACCAATAATACTAACCGTTGCGCCTTCACGCCTAAATTTAATAACCACCTTGTCGAGTGACGATACACCAGTTATATCCCAAAAATGTGCATGGGTTAAATCAATTACCACGTTAGAAACCGCATTTTTAAAATCGAACGATGCAATAAATTGCTCAGCTGAGGCAAAAAATACTTGGCCAACGACTTCATAGGTTATTTTATCGTTGCTTTCATCATGCTTGGTTTTAACCACCATAAAGCGACCAATTTTATTGGCAAAAAACAACGTAGCTAACAACACACCAACTAAAACGCCAATGGCTAGGTTATGCGTGGCAACAACCACAATAACGGTGGAAATCATCACTACATTTGATGAAAGCGGGTTCTTTTTTAAATCCTTAACAGATGTCCACGAAAACGTACCAATCGATACCATAATCATTACCGCAACTAAGGCTGCCATAGGAATTAACTGCAGCCATTTATCTAAAAACACAACCATGATGATTAAAAATGAGCCTGCAATAAAGGTAGAAAGCCTGCCGCGACCACCCGATTTAACATTAATAATTGATTGCCCAATCATAGCGCAACCCGCCATACCACCAAATAAGCCTGCGCCAATATTAGCAATACCTTGGCCCTTACATTCTTTATTACGATCGCTCGTTGTATCAGTTAAGTCATCAACAATAGTGGCGGTCATCATTGACTCAAGTAAGCCCACAACAGCAAGACCAATTGAATACGGTAAAACAATTTGCAGTGTTTCGAGTGTTAGGGGGACATCGGGCCATAAAAATATAGGTAGAGTGTCTGGTAGTTCGCCCATGTCGCCAACGGTTCTTATATCAAGACCCAAAAATATTGAAACCAGTGTAATAACAACAATACACACTAAAGGAGAGGGAAGTATTTTGCCAATAGTTGGAATATACGGAAATAAGTAAATAATACCTAAGCCCGCTGCGGTCATCGCATAAACATGCCAAGTAACATTAGTCAGCTCAGGTAACTGCGCCATAAATATTAAAATCGCCAGCGCATTTACAAACCCTGTTACAACAGAGCGCGATACAAAGCGCATTAATTCACCGAGCTTTAAAAAGCCTGCAAATATTTGTAGTACACCAGTAAGTAAGGTGGCAACCAGTAAGTATTCCAAACCATGGTCTTTAACCAGCGTTACCATTAACAGTGCCATTGCACCGGTAGCCGCCGATATCATGCCAGGACGTCCGCCTACAAAGGCAATAATAATCGCAATACAAAATGAGGCGTATAAACCTACTTTTGGATCAACACCGGCAATAATAGAAAAGGCAATCGCTTCAGGTATTAGGGCAAGCGCCACAACAATACCAGCAAGCACATCGCCACGAACATTAGAGAGCCAATCTCTTTTTACGTGATCAAACATGTAATAAACCTAATTAGTTAGTTTCCCAAAGTATAGGGGAGTATTTTATTTAAATAACAGTGATTCTCGCGCAGGCGGCGATTAAGGTTGCACGTAACGTGCTGATGAAAAAGGGGGAGTGGTTGCCTAGGGCGGCGTAAGTTTCAAGAAAAAAGCTCCTTTTGATTAGTTTATATTAATAATGCGGACGAATTATAAACATCACATATATATTAGCAATATGTTATTTGGCCTTAAAGACCAAACATTAATTTAATTATGCATTTGCTTATTTAAAACTCAAATGTAAAACCAAACTCTCTTAGTTTTTCGTATACGTTTATATCAAAACGGTACAAAGTAGCAGCTCGGTGAGCTACGTTGGTTTGTTTTTCTTTGCAGTTTATTAGTAAGTTCATTTTTTGGAACTTACGTCTAAAGTTAGGCTTATCGAGTGATTTATTTAAAATCGACTCGTAAATTCCTTGTAGCTCAAGCAAGGTAAACTTTTCAGGGAGCAGGCTAAAACCAATCGGCTCGTGCCTTACTTTATAGCGTAAGTAATCTAAGCCACTTTTTAAAATGTCGGCGTGGTCAAACATTAAAGGGAGAACGTTATTTACATCAAACCATTCACATTCTAAAGCATTGTCGCCGCTCACAAGATTGGTTTCTTCAAAGCGTACGAGCGAATAGTAAACAATGGTTATAATACGTCTAGCAGGGTAGCGGTCAACGTTACCAAACGCACCTAACTGATCTAAATAAAGGTTTTCAACACCGGTCGTACTTTTAACAACACGCAGAGCTGCTAACTAATGGTGACTTTGAAGCCGGTCTTGATTCATGGCAATCACGAGGCAGTGCTACTATTTCACTTGAAACAACCCAAGCTCACAGCGGGCGAAACCTATAATGTATCTGCGTGGGTTAAGTTATCTGACGATAACACAGCGGTATCGCCAGGAATTAAACTTACACTGCAAATTGAGCATGCGAGCACTGAATACCTCGAGCTAACCACTGTTACAAACGTAGTTGCAGGCGATTGGGTAAAGCTTTCGGGGACTTATACCCATTCAATAACAACCGAGGAAAGTGCGGCTTTACTTTATGTGGAGTCAAACGAACTGACTGCTGATTTTCATGCAGACGACGTATCGGTCATTTTGGTAGAACAATAAACCAAACTAAAAGTAATTAACCCCACATTTGATAGTCTGTATTTT
>NZ_JACJDN010000407.1:0-3755 GCF_014163565.1 Pseudoalteromonas sp. SR45-5
CAAACAGCAGCTGATGGTACCAGTTTATCTCAAGCGTATATCATTGATATGAGTGATGGTAACGACCTTGCTTATCCAAAAGAAAATACTGCTTATGTACGTTTAGTTAGAAGTCGTTAGGAGAAAATAATGAAATTTAAATTACTCTATGCACTAGCAACTATAAGTTTGAGCTTTAATATTGCAGCGGCGCAAACGTGCTACGACGGTGCAGATACCACAACACCGACAGATAGATTTACCATAAATGCAGATGGCACAGTGTCTGATAGTGAAACAGGCCTTATGTGGCAACGCTGTAGTTATGGGCAAACTTATAATACAGAGACACAACTTTGTGAAGGTTCAACACCTTCTCTTACTTGGCAAGAGGCACTACGCGGTGCTAAAAATGATACAACCGCAGATTACGATGATTGGCAAATGCCTAACATTAAAGAATTGGCGAGTATTTTAGAGCACAGTTGCACAGAGCCGAGTATTAATGAAGACGTATTTTTGGGCACTAAGCTTCAAAACTATTGGTCAAATACATCGGGTGTAAGCACAATGAGCTCAGCGTGGGTTTATCAATTTGATAGTGGGTTGAATAGCTTACATGCTAAAACCAGTAATGTGTATTTACGGTTAGTGCGCTACGAAGAGTAAAATGCATACTAAGATTAGACAGACAAAAGTGCAGCCTTAAAACAGCTGCACTTTTTTGTTTTACATAAATTTACGTTATTTCAATAATAAAGCGCTTACAACGTTGTCACTCAGCGCATTTTTTTGCCATTATAGGCCGTGATTTAATTACGAAGGAACATCACGGTGTATTTAAGCTATTTTGGCCTGAACGAAAAACCTTTTTCGATCTCGCCCAACCCTCATTACTTATTTTTAAGTGAACGACATAAAGAAGCCTTAGCACACCTTACCTATGGATTAGGTGAAGACGGTGGTTTTGTATTATTAACAGGTGAAGTAGGTACAGGTAAAACAACAATTACCCGCAGTATGTTAGAGCAGCTTCCTGAAAACACTCAAGTAGCGATGATCCATAATCCAGCGCTTTCAGAGCTGGAGTTATTAGCCAGTATTTGTGATGAGCTCAACATTAGTTACGATGTTCATAATGCGACGCTTAAAAGTCTTACCGATATTATAAAAAAGCATTTAGAGACTAATAATAAATCGGGCGGGCACACTATACTTATTATTGACGAAGCACAATTACTTGCCCCTAACGTGCTTGAGCAATTACGTTTGCTGACAAATATAGAAACCGATCATAAAAAATTATTACAAATAGTATTGGTTGGTCAACCAGAGCTGCAAGAACTTTTGAAGCGCAACGAATTAAGGCAACTTGCCCAGAGGATAACGGCTCGTTACCATTTATTACCACTTACGCAAGGCCAAACAGTCGCTTACATAAAGCATCGGTTACATATTGCAGGGTGTGATAAAGGAATCTTTTCGATGAATGCCATGCAAGCTGTTCATCAATTAACTGGCGGTGTGCCACGATTAATGAACTTGGTCTGTGAGCGTGCTTTAGTTGGGACTTTTGCAAAGCAGCAGTTGATAGTTGATAGCGATATAATAAAAAAATCAGCCCATGAGTCATTACCCATGGATTTTGTCGCACCGGTTAACGAAGCTAACAAAGCAACGTCATTTGTACCCTATAGCCTTGCATTCGCTGCTTTATTTGCCGTAGGCATTGGGCTTTCATTTATTTTATAGTTAGGTAAGTTATGTCTTATTTATTAGATGCGCTAAAGCAGTCGCAGCAATCAGATATGAGTGCTGAACAGTACGACTTACAATCTGAGCAGTTAAAGCAACAGCAAGCACTTAAGCGTTATAGACGATTAGCATTAGTATTTGGTACAAGCTTAGCTGCTTTTATTGCGGTAGCGGGTGGCTTTACCGCCGGAAAGTGGTTTCAAAGTACGACTTTATTAAACGCAGCGGAACCCGCTGTAATTAAGGTGGTGGAAAGCGAAAAATCATCGCCTAACAAAGACGTTAAAGAGGAAGATGCTGAAGCTGAAAAACAGCAAGTAGCTAAGTTGGAGCCTGCTAAAGTAGCTCCAACAAATACTGCAACGATTGAAGGGCAACTTGTGCATGTGCAAACCCCCAATGGTGTACAGCAAATGTTATTAACCCCAAATGGTCAGTATATTCCTATGCCGTCGAGCCAGGTCACGAGCGCAGCAGGTTATAATCAGCAAAACATGCAACAAGTAATGCCTGTTCAAAATTATAATCAGCCAGCGTTTAACCCACAAAGTAATTACAATCCAAATAATGCACAAAACACTGCGGTATTTGGGCAAAATCAAAATACCGCATCGGCTCAACTTGATATGAGTAAATATAAAGTATTGGGTAAGCCAATTAATGGCAGCACCCAATCTCAACAGACGAGTGACCCTGAGCTTGATGCTGTGCCTACAACTCTTAAAAATGCATTTGCGCAAGCTATACAAGATGTCGAAAAAAACCAAGATTATGAAGTTACTCAAGCGTCAAAAACGTCATCACGTGTTGAGCCTGTTGAGTTATTACCTGATGGTTTGCAATCAATGTTACCTAGTATTAAATATCAAGCGCATATATATTCATCGAGTGCTGATAAACGTTGGATCAAGCTAAATGGCCGAGAATTACACGAAGGAGAAAGCATAGGAGCTCTAACAGTCACAGAAATTACACCTGAGCAAAGTGTGCTAGATTTTGATGGTTATGAGTTTAGCTTAAAAGCTTTGCAAGACTGGCCGCAGTAAGCGCTTAGTTATCATGTTGAGAGCTCGGTAGAATATTGAGCTCTCAATAGTGCTTAGGATAATATTGAATTTTTATAAAAGCGTTCTAAATCAATGTTATATTCTTTAGGTTTAATCGCTGACTCAAGAGTGTCTACAGTTTTTTTATTAGATAAATCAATATCTTTTACTTCGGTGTAGCGGCTATGCTTAGCGCTGTAAAATGTTTTAACGACAGGTTTTAGTGGTGCCCCCGGATTACTCTCGGTGACCAAACCGACTCTTTGACTCGATAACCTTACAAGCGTTCCTACCGGATGGATGCCAATACATTGAATAAATTTATTAAGCAGCACAGTATCAAAGCTATCAGGGCACCCGTCTTTTAATATTTTAAACGCCTTTATTGGCTCCATGCCTGCTTTATAAACACGTTCTGCGGTAAGTGCATCATAAACATCTACAATTGACGCCATACGCACATACTGACTTATCTCGTCACCTTTTTTACCAAACGGGTAGCCTTTACCATCGAGTCTTTCGTGGTGCATACCTGCAATATCTACCGCGATCCCTGTTAACCCAGAGTCTTCTAATATCTCTTTACTGAAAAGCGAATGCATTTTCATTATTTTAAATTCGTCGTCTGTAAAGCGCCCAGGTTTGTTTAGCACTTCATCAGGGATTTTTATTTTACCAATGTCGTGTAATAGTGCGCCGGTAGTCAGCTCAACAATAGTGTCTTTCTCTATATTTAAGTGTTTTGCAAAAATACCCATTAATATTGATACATTAATTGAGTGCTCAAGTAGGTAGGCATCTTTTTGGCGCATTTGGGTAAGGCAGGCTAGGGCATCTTGATTTCTAAAAACAGAATCCATAAAGCCACTTGCCAGTTCTCTAAACGGCCCTATATCTATATCACGGCCAGCTTTTATATCTTTAAATGCTTTTATTTGCAGTGTTTTTGCTTCGTCATAAAGCTTTTTTGCTTTT
>NZ_JACJDN010000408.1:0-3743 GCF_014163565.1 Pseudoalteromonas sp. SR45-5
AACACGGCGTTGCGCTATTAACTTCAATGCCAGCAAATCGTACAACAGATATAATACTAGAAAGAAATAGTTTTGAAGATCCGTTTTTAATACCAGCTAACGAGGGTTTTTCTATTACACCAAGGGCTGGTTTTGTAGAGTATATGGACTTCGCATTAAATAATGCCAGTGAAGTGGAGGGAGTTGTTTATCAACAAAAAGGTGATACAACACAGATCCAGCCCTTTGCAAATATAGCGCTATTGAATGAGAAAGGGGATCAAGTTGCACAAACTCAAGCAGCATATGATGGCTATTATTTATTTACAGACCTTAAACCGGGGCAGTATAAAGCAGTAATTGATGATGAATATAAACAACGCAAGCAGCTAAACAACACTCAAAATATAACAGTTAATTTATCGCCTCAAGGAGATGTAGTAATGGGCGTTGATTTAACGTTAAAGGCGCTCAGTGCAACAACAGGAAGCATTGCCAATGCCGGAAGTTTTAGTTCGTTAAATATCTTAAAAATTTATTACCGTTTAATAGCACCACGAATAGAGCAGCAAGAAGCTTTTTATATGTATGATAAAGCTAAAAATAAATTTATTTTAGCCTTAGCGTACGCAACAAATAGTTCGCCAAAGCTTATCTCTGTATGCGACTCAGTAAAAGCGCAAGGATTAAAGTGTGTTGTTGAAACACATAAAATACTTCATTAAAGGAATTAGGATGAAAAGAGTTCAATGTATATTTTTAATCAGTGCAATGTTGCTAAGTTATGGTTGTGCGAATAATAAAGCAATTGATAATAGTATTACTCAGACGGAAATAGCTGACGAAAAAAGCTACGTAAAAATAACAAAGCAAGAACTTGAAGCTCTAAAAATGAGCTCCCAGCAGTGGCAAAATATGAGGCCTGAACTTACGCGTTTATTACTTATTGAAGAAGACTTAAGTTTACTAATATCGCAACTTAATACAATTGCAAAAGAAAATGAGCAGAAAAACGCACCAGTAATAAAAGCAGAAATCGTTAATACCAACACTATTAATAACTCGAATATACAAGTAACAAAACCAGTTAATCCCAAATTTGCTTTACAAGTGCTTTCAATAACGCAAAAAGAACAACTCTCTTTAGCTTTTAGGCAGCTACAGAAAAAGCTTCCTAACTTACTAGGCGATAATTTTGTAATGAATGTTGAAACAATAAATGTAAAAGGAGTTATGTATAACCGCTTAAAGCTAGGCGCATACATAGACAAAAAAAACGCTATGGCTGACTGTCAAAAATTAAAGAGCCAAAATATAAATTGTTTAGTTAGTTATTACGTAGATCAGCCTTTTACCGCACAATAGCTAAGTCGGCATACAAATTGCTTTATCCTCAGTATGTTTTGAAGAGGATGGCAATTATGCGCCTTTTACTGCCTTTATTGTTTTTAAATTTAGCTGCTTGTAACTTGGTGCCACCACCAGAACCAAGTGTGCCTACAAATGCACCTAAAGCGGCCATGGCTCCTTTTACGGTTAATGACTATGTAGTTAATTTAACGTCGCAACTTAACCACCTAAATGGAGCCTTAAATGCTAATGCACGTGTTGGCGTTAGTAGCTTCTTTTATGCAGATGCACTAGATACTAAATTAGTGACAGGGCAGGCCTCAGGCTTAAGTCAGCAGATCCAAGAAAGCCTGCTTACACAATTTACTCAACTGGGTTATCACACCGTTGAGTACAGACTTGGGAATAACCTCTCTTTATCAGAAAACTCAGACAGTATTTTAAGTCGCGATTTAAGTAAATTACGTAATCGCCAAAATATTGACTTAGTTATCACAGGAACAGTGACTCGCCAGCAGCATGCATACATAGTTAATGCACGGCTTGTGAATATAGAAAATAAACAGGTGCTCTCTGCGGGAAGTACCGAGATCCCAATTAATGTAATGTGGGGCAATGAGAAAATTCAGCAGCGTGACGGACTTTTATACCGAAGCGAATACTAATTTGGAGCACAAAATGAAAAACCTATTAATTACATTATGCTTACCACTGGGCTTTGGTTGCTCTCAAATACTAGGCACAATGAATACAGACACCGCAACACCACAAAGTGAGCAAAGCAACCAACTGGTGAGTAACCAACGCGACGTTGCAGCGCCTGTTTCTGACGATAACTTATTTCAGTCAGGAATGGCTCCACAAGATAACTACACAAAAGCAACACCGCCAATGCGTAAAAATATTAACCATTATGTGCGTGGCATAATGCAAGACATGGTTGAAAACTTACAGTACGTAAGTGAACAAACACCATTAGCTGTTTCGAGTTTTATTTTTTTAGATGAAGACTACAACGATGGTAGCTTACTAGGAAACCAAATTGCAGAAAGCTTCATGCATGAATTACACAGCTTTGGTGTACCCGTTATTGATTTTAAAACAACTGATTTTATGCGTGTTACCTCAACAGGCGACTTTGTATTTAGTCGCGACTATTTAGAGCTAAAACAAGATCAAAACTTTAAGTATGTACTAGCCGGTACGCTTGTAAACCATCAAGGTGGTGTACTTGTTAATGCACGTATTGTTGGGCTAGAAAGTAAGGCCGTAGTCGGTTCTGCACAAGGGTTTATTCCACAGTCGGTTGTTGATGCGCTTAATAGTAGCTATCGCACTGATGGCATAATGTTAAAACAAGCAAGCAAGTGAGATAATTATGTATAGTAAATTATTAAACCGCTTTATCGTTTTTTTTGCTTTAGCTAATTTAACTGGTTGTGCCTTTACTCAAAATAATGAAAGTGCTGAAATGAATGCATCTTCAACCACACAAGTAAATTATGACCTAGCAAGCATGCTTAAAACAGCCGAGCAAAAATCAACTCAAGACGATGCTAACGGCAATCAATTTACACCACTTCAGCACCATAAAACACTTGCTAACTATGTAGAGCAAATGGCACTTGATTTGGTTGATACGCTTGAATTTGAAAGTGATACCGACACCAACATTAATATTGCTGTTACTACTTTGGTCGATCTTGATTCATCGCTTACTAAAAGTAATCAATTGGGTAATCAAATTTCTGAAACATTAATTCATCAGTTACAAAAGTTTGGTTATGGCGTGGTTGATTTTAAGACAACCCAAACAATAGATGTAAATAGCCGTGGTGATTTTGCTTTCTCGCGTGATATTGAAAAGCTTAGCGAAGAGCAAATGGCGAGCCATGTATTAGCGGGTACATTAATTTATCGACATGATGCTGTTGTTGTTAATACACGTGTAATTAATGCGCATACAAAAAAAATCGTCGCGAGTAGTCGAAAACTAATCCCAATTTATGTACTAAATAAAGAAGATATATACTTATCAAGCAATTAAGTTCAGTTGTCGCTTGATATAAAAAACCAGATGCCGTTATAATTCAGACCTCTAAGCACACAGCTTATTTGTGGCCTCTTAGTTAAATGGATATAACGGCCCCCTCCTAAGGGGCAGTTGCAGGTTCGATTCCTGCAGGGGCTACCAATTAAATTAATGAGTTATGCTTGTGTAGCACATATGTAGCGTGATGAGTTTATTAAATAGTGGATTACACTCAACTCTTATAATTGTACCTAGCCATTGTTTGACTGATATCAACTAGCATAGATTTATTACGAATAGCCCAGTTAAGAATAAAGTGTAAAAAAAGCCGAAAGGTTTTTTAAAGTTAGCCAATAAAGTTAAGTAGAAAGTAGAAACCTCA
>NZ_JACJDN010000409.1:0-3728 GCF_014163565.1 Pseudoalteromonas sp. SR45-5
GCTTCGCTTAAAAATAACTTATTTACATTAAATGCTATTTTACCGTCTTCTTCTTTTTCTATTTTAATGCTCGCAAGTACCGCTTCACTAATATTGGCATCACTCGCTTTTGAAATTGCACTGCTTTCGTCAAATTTGTAGCGAGGTGTTTTGCTAATAATATCGATACGGTCAAAGTATTTTCTAAATTCAATTAATTTAGTTTCGCGGTACGAACCACGATAATGGCCTGCATCTGTAACGCCATCGACAGTGTGCGCAAAATACACAAACGGCGTATTGAGTTGGGATTCGTTAATCACCATAAGGTGCTTACCGGTTTTTTCGTCTTGATAAAGGCTAAATATACCGGCAAATTCGGTTTGTCCTTTGATCATTTCGCTAAGTGTTTTTGACTCTTTTTCATCTTTTTTATCGGCTGCAAATGCATGGCTGCCAAACGCTAAGCTAAGCGCAAGGGTGATGGTCGTTAATTTCATTTTGAGACTTTTAATATTTGTTAATTTAATTGGACTGTACGTAAATTAATTTAATTTCGCACATCTTCGCGATGAAATTTAAGTGTTTAACGCTAATAAACTGATATTAATGAATAAAAGTTTGTAACAAAATATAACGAATGAGGTGAGCTGCATGTGAAGTTATATTCTATAGCCCTAAATAGCAGCGGTTTATATGTATTTGCAACAGTTGCTTACAAATGTCACCTTAATGTTTCATATGGCTCTGGTATTATGGCGTTAATAGAATTTTGGGGATAATAGGATATGCAAACAAATTCACTTAGATGGGTTTTTCCATTTGTAGCGCTCATTGTTGGTGTTGTTGGCTTTATGGGAATCAATGCCATTGCAAAAGATCCAGAAAAAAAAGAAGTAATTGATACTCGTCCAACAGTGCAAGTTGAGCCAGTGGCTGCAAACGATCATCAAGTTATTATTAATAGCTACGGTGAAGTAAAGCCTCTTGAAAATACACAGCTCTCGGCGCAGGTGTCGGGCGAGGTGTTAAGTTGGCATCCTAATTTTGTAGCCGGTGGCATAGTTGCTCGCGGTGAAACCTTATTCACTATCGAAAAAGACAACTATGAAGCAGCAGTACTTGTTGCAGAGGCTGAGCTTGCTCGCGCACAAGCGGGTTTAATAGAAGAACAAGCTCAAGCTCAAGTAGCCGAAGACGAAGCCAAGCGCTTTCCAAGTAAAGCGCGCACAGATTTATTTTTACGTAAACCTCAAGTGCTCAGTGCTCAAGCATCTGTTAAGTCGGCGCAAGCAGCATTAAAGCGCGCGCAACGTGATTTGGATAATTGTGATGTTACAGCCCCTTACGACGCATTGGTGATTAGCCGAAATATAGGTGTTGGACAGTTTGTCACTATGGGTTCGCAAGTTGCTGAACTCAATAATATTGAGACCGCTGAAGTGATTATTCCTATCGCAGGGTTCGATAGCGTTTTTTTGCCAGAACGTATTAAAGGTATTACCGCAACGATTATTCAAAAAGGCCTAAACAGCTTCACCCGTGAAGGTGTAATTGACCGCGACCTAGGGATTGTTGATAACGCTACGCGTATGAGCAGTTTAGTAGTGCGTATAGAAGACCCATACGGTCTTAAGAATATACAACCAGCCATTAAGTTTGGTAGCTACGTACAGGTAAATTTTGCAGGTGCAATGCTTAATAATATTTACCGCTTACCGCAAGAGTTAGTTAATAACAAAACCGTATGGATCGTTAATGAAGAGCAGCAACTTGAGCCGCGCAAAGTCACAGTTATTCGTGAAGAGGGTGAGTACTTTTACATCAGTGATGGTTTGAAAACAGATGATAAGTTGGTGATTACTTTGCCAGAATATCCGCAAAAAGGCAT
This sequence comes from Pseudoalteromonas sp. SR45-5, assembly GCF_014163565.1. Taxonomy (NCBI): domain Bacteria; kingdom Pseudomonadati; phylum Pseudomonadota; class Gammaproteobacteria; order Alteromonadales; family Pseudoalteromonadaceae; genus Pseudoalteromonas; species Pseudoalteromonas sp. SR45-5. The sequence continues at coordinate 1,871 of NZ_JACJDN010000409.1, forward strand.
GGCTGTAAAAATTGCGGGCCTTCAAAATACTAAAAATACAGAGGCACTTGAAAATGCTTCCACTGAAAAATTATAAAGGTAGGCTGAGTTATGAGTAACACTGAACTACCAAATACAGCGCCTAACGCTGAAAAACAAACCGGTATTATTGCTTACTTCGCTAATAACTCCGTTGCTGCCAACCTAATGATGATTTTTATTGTGGTGATGGGAATTATTAGCTTTCTAAATATCCAACGCCAAATGTTCCCTAATGTAGAAATTAACTACATTAATATTGAAGCTAACTACCCCGGCGCTTCACCACAAGAAATAGAAGAAAGCATACTTATAAAAATTGAAGAGTCGCTAAAAGATGTGACCGAAATTAAAAAAGGTGTGTACAGGGCATTTAGAAATGGCGGTAGAGCAAGTCTTGAAATTAATACTGATGTAGAGCTGACCGATATACTCGATAAAGTTAAATTACGGGTTGATGGTATAGCAACGTTCCCTGCCGGTATGGAACCGGTCACCATAAGTCAAGTTGAGTTTAGGCAAGATGTTATAGGTATGACACTCGTTGCCGACATACCGCTAACTGAGCTTAAGCCTATAGCAAACCAAATAGAAGATGAGTTACTACAGCTATCTAACGTGTCGTTAGTGGTAAACGATGTTCCTCTTGATGAAATAGCAATTGAAATCGAACCCGATACGCTGCGTCAGTATAACCTAACCCTTAGTGATGTAATGAATGCAGTGCGTCGTTACTCAGCTAACTTTTCGGCGGGGCAGCTAAAAACAGACGCAGGTGTTATTTCTGTTCGCGTCGAAAATCAGTTTTACTCTGGTGAAGAATTTAGGCAAATACCGGTAAAAATAGGGGCTAATGGCGCTAAAGTGTTACTGCAAGATATTGCCGTGATTAAAGATCAGTTCACTGAAGGTGAGCGTTACTTTAAATTCAATGGTGAAAATGCAGTTTATATATCGGTAAAAGCGACTGAAGAGCAAAGTATTATCCCAGTTGCTGATTCAGTAAAAGCATTTATAGAATTAAAAAACAAAGAGCTACCACTGGGGGTTCGTTTAGAGCCACTAATGGATTTTACGTATTACCTAAATGCCCGCTTAGACATGATGGTTACAAACCTCATTCAGGGCGCTATTTTGGTTGCAATTATGCTATCAATCTTTTTACGCTTTAAGTTGGCATTATGGGTGATGATTGGTTTGCCAGTGTGCTTTTTGGGCGCAATGATGATGATGCCATTGTTTGGTGTAACCATTAATATTTTATCACTTTTTGCCTTTATTATGGTGCTAGGGATTGTGGTGGACGACGCCATCGTGATAGGGGAAGCTGCCTACACCGAAATAGAGAAAAAAGGCGGTGGTGTTGTTAATGTGATTAATGGCGCAAAACGCGTAGCAACCCCTGCAACTTTTGGTGTACTAACTACCATTGCAGTATTTGCTCCGTTTACGTTATCTACAGGCCCAGAAAGTGCCTTCTTTTATGGTATAGCTGTGGTGGTAATGCTGTGCTTGGTATTTAGTTTGATTGAATCAAAGTTGATATTGCCTGCCCATATTGCTCACACTCATTTTTCACCAATAAAAGAGGGGGGCTGGCGAGATCGGTTTAATACGCGATTTTTTGGTTTTGTAAATGGCCCATATAAACGCTTTGTTATACGTTGTGTTGAATGGCGTTGGTCAGTGCTATTTTCATTTATTGCTCTATTAATCGTAACCTTTGCTTTAATCTCATCAAATCAAGTTCGTACCGGGTTTATGCCAAAGATCCCGCATGACTACCCGCAAATAAATCTAGAAATGAATGACAATGTATCAGACATACAAACAATAAATG
>NZ_JACJDN010000040.1:0-13412 GCF_014163565.1 Pseudoalteromonas sp. SR45-5
TAAATTTCGTTATAAATAATATTAATTTGCTTAATAATGTAAGCCCCCTTAAAAAATAATTAAGAGGGCTTTATTGATATTAAATATCCGTTTGATTATTACTACTTTCAATTAAGTGTTTAATCATCTCTTCCGATTGATTTTGTACATCAACCGCAGGTGCTGCTGCATCAATGCTTCCTCCACTTTGAGCTGGAGTATAAGCAATTGCAGAGCCTTCATCCTCAACCAGTGTATTTAGCGCTATAAGCTGCTCTGCATCTTCATCAATGATTACGTCATTAATATTAAGCGGTTCAGCCGAACTCACTTGCACAGTTTGCTCAGGTGCTGATAGACCACTCAAGTTACCTAAATCAATCGTTTCAGTGCTTAATACGTTATTGCTTGAAACTTCATTAGGGGTTGTATCGCCTAGAGCCGACTCTTCGCTAAATGATGTAGGGATTGTGTCGCCAGAGGCTGAGCCTGATTCAGAGGTGTAAATATTGCCGGACTCGATAAACACATCATTACCATTTTTAACTTGGTAATTACCAGCTTCGTCCACAGTATAGAAATACGTGTTTTCAAGACCTGTACCCAGTAAACCTAAAGCATTCAGATCTAAGTTGGTAGAGTCCCAATTACCTTGAGCATCTACAACTGCATATGGCGCTGAAGTTAATGCTAAATCAATGCCTAAAACTAATGAGTCGAGAATATAGACCTTACTTCCCTCACCGCCATCAGATGTCCCTTCGTAGCCAACCAATATCCCTATACCCAATAAATTAAGTAAGTACTCAGGTTCTACTGTAAAGTTGATCGGTGTAGTATCAATAACCAATCCAGATATACTACCGCTTGAAGTTGTATTACCTGATGTATCAGTTGCTACAGCTGTTACTGTGTACTCACCATCAGCTAAGTCAGTATTAGCTGTAGCACTCCATACACCCGATGCATTAACAGTTTCTATTAATACAATACTTTCAGTTGGACCACTAAAAGTAACAGTTACAGACTCACCTGGAGCGGCAGTCCCCGTAACAAGAGGTGTTTGCTCTGCTGTTAGTACTAACCCTGAGTCAATTGTAATACCTGAGTCAATTGCGCTACTTGATGATTGCGTACCGGTATTACCTGCACCATCAGCAATGCTTACATCTACGCTGTAGTTACCCTCAGGAATTACTTCTGCTGATGTCACGCTCCAAGTTCCATCAGTGCCAACGGTTGTTTCAACATTGTGAGTGGCGCCTGCAGAATCTGTAAACATAACTATAACCGCTGCACCTGCAAAACTTCCGGTTACTGACCCCGTAACAGTAGGCGTTGTATCTTGCCCTACTGTAATTGGGTCTATCACTATAATTGGTGCAGTGAAGTCTGTACTTGACACCATTGTATCGCTTGATGAGTTACCCGCAGCATCACTCACTGTCGCAGTAGCGCTAAAACTACCTTCACTAAGCGCGGTGGTAGCTGTGACTGACCATGTGCCATTGCCTGCAACTTGAGCGGTAATAGTTTGTGAATCGTTATTAGCATCAGTAATAACAACACTCACATTTGTACCTGCTGGTGCATCACTTATACCTGTTATAGTCGGTAGCGGGTTATTGGTTACAGATAATTGATCAACTTCAACTGTTGGTGGTGTTAAATCAATTATTCCACCAAGACTTGTAGAGCTTGAAAGCCCTAAGTCTTCAACTGTAGCACTTACAGTAAAGGCGCCTTCAGCTAATGGTGTTGTAGGTATTAGAGTCCACATACCTGCTATAGCCGTTGTATTATAAGTGGTAGCGGTACCGTCACTGTCAGTAATAACGACTTCTACATTGCCGTTTATTACATCGGTAGTACCACTAATAGTAGGGGTTGTATCGCTTGTATCAATTATTGGGTTTATCAACAAACTTGGCAGGGTTGTACTGACAGTACCTATTTGATTTACAGTGGTTGTATTACCAGCGCTATCGGTACTTATGGCCTCAACTGTAATTTCTCCTTCAGGTAATAAAGGAGCAATGACAGACCAAGTACCATCGCCTAAAACAGTAGCAGTAACTGTTTGTACTGCGGCTGTTGAGTCAGTGATATTTACTGTAATTGAACTTCCTACTTCCTCATCGCTGGAGCCTGTAATTGTTGGTGTTAGAGTATTAAGTACTCCAAACGCATCTATCTCTAACGCTGGTGGAATGGTGTCTATAGTTACTTGTTCAATGGCTGACTGCCCAATATTACCTGCGGCATCAGTAATACTCGCATACACATCATAAACACCATCTGATAAGCTGGTGGTTACTAATGACCACGTGCCATCGCTACCAACTACAGCATCAAATACTGTTTCATCACCATTGCTACCAATAACTGTTACGTCAATGTCTGTACCGGGTGTTTCTTCCGATGTACCTGAAATTGTTAATATATCAGTGTTGCTAATGCTCAGTGGTAAAATTCCAACCACTGGCACTAGCGTATCAACGACGAATTCAAGCGTATCAGTAACTACGTTTTCTGCTTCATCTGTAATGCTTACATTAGCCACATGTTGCCCTTCAGTTAGTACATCTACCTCGAGTGAAAATAATCCAGCTGCATTAACCGTAGTGGTTAAAACTGAACCACCATCAAGTTGTATTTCAACAACACCATTAATTAAATCACTGGTACCTTGGATAATTGGCGTTGAATCCGATGTTGTACCAATAACCTGTAAGCCAAGTGTTGGCGATATTGTATCTACAACTCCGTCAAGTAGTTGCGTGGTAGTAATGCCGACCTCACTTAATACGTCAACTGTTATGCTAAATGTACCTTCAGCCAATGATTGAGGTACCTGTACTACCCACGTATTGTCATCTTGTACTATTGCAGTAAGCTCTTGTACTACATTTTCGCTATCCACCACTCTAACTAGCACTTCAGTGCCTGGTGCTTGGTCGGTCGTACCACTAATTATTGGTAAATCGCCTTCTCCAGTTACAAAGTCAACCACCGCATTCAGTACTGGGGTTGAAGCGTCTACATCAGCCGTAGTTATAGTGGTTGTATTACCAGCATCATCAGTTGCAGAAGCTTCAACAACCGATAAGCCAATAACATTAACTGCTAGGCCTAATAGCTCCCAATCACCATTGGCATCTGTGGTTACATCGTATGTTAAATCGAGTAAATCACCTGCAAGCTCTAGAGTAACCGTAACGGTTTTACCTTCGCCCAAATCAGATGTACCAGATAAAGAAACCAACTGACCTAATAGGAAGGAAGGCACAATTGTTAGCTCTGGTCCCACAGTATCAACCTCACCACCGGTTTTATTGTCGACCGAAGTATTGCCCGCAGCATCGCTAATAGTTGCACTAACACTGTAAACACCGTCAGCTAAAATATTATTAGCAGCCGCTTGCCAGTCTCCATTGCCATCGGTTTGAACGGTCATTTGATGAGAAACTCCAGCAGAATCAGTAAAGGTAACAATAACGTTTGTATTTGCCTCGTTAGACGTGCCACTAATTAATGGAGTGCTATCTTGAGTTAGTATTAATGAACTTTGATTAATACTAATTTCAGGAGCAATTGTATCAATGGTTGCTGTATTTGTTGCGTCCCCGGTATTACCAGCGCTGTCAGTAACAAATGCTTCAACTGAATAATCTCCTTGTGAAAGAGAGCTACTTGCCTCTACAGACCATACACCTCCAGTTTGAACCGTTGTATTTACAGTGTGCTCATTACCTTGTGCATCAGTGAATACCACTGCAACAGCATCACCCACATTAGCACCTGTCACACTTCCTGAAATACCTGGAGTTAGATCGGTACTTCCAGCAATATCGTTAATGGTCACAACTGGCGCTGTTATGTCAACTTCCCCTGTAATACTTGTGTTTACAGGATTACCGGCAGTATCTGTTGTTGAAGCTAAAACCGTGTAAGTGCCCTCGCTCAACTCTGTACTTGCAGCGACTGACCATGTGCCATTTGCACCAACAGTAGCATTAACCGTTTGCTCTGCACCTAAGCTATCTGTAATTAAAATAGCGACTATGGCGCCTTGTGGAGCTGTAGTTGTGCCTGAAATTGTTGGCGTTGTATCATTTGAAATTGTAAGCGGTGTAATATTAAGTGCTGGTGGAGTTAAATCGATAACACCGCTACCTGTTGTATTACTCGTTAAGCCTCCTTCAGTTACACTTGCCGAAACAGTAAATTCACCTTCAGGTAGAATATCTGTCGCATCAACACTCCAGATCCCACCTACCACAGTTGTAGTTACAGTATATGAAACGTTATTAACGTCAGTTATGACAACCGTGATTTCTGTGTTATCTGCCGCACTACTTGTGCCTGATATTGCTGGTGTTTGATCGTTTGTATCAACAATTGTATTAATATTAATTGTAGGCGCATTGGTATTTAACGTTGCGGTACTATTTGCAACTGATTCATTCCCTGCGGCATCAGTAACACTTGCAGAAACTGTAACTTCACCATCAGTCAGTGCATCTGTAATATCTACAGTCCAAGCACCACCTGCACCAACAACAGTTGTGTAAGTCTCGGTACTATCTGCATCGGTCACAGTTACTGTAATACTCGTGTTTTCAGGTTCATTGGATGTGCCTGAAATAGTTGGCGTGCTGTCATTAATTGTACCTAATGCGTTTATAGTAATACTTGGTGCTTGAGTATCAATAAAGCTCGAGCCTGTATCCACACCTTGATTGCCAGCATCATCGGTAATACTTACCTCTACATCATAATTACCATCAGGCAAGCTTGGCGCCGTAACTTGCCAATCGCCGTTATCATCAACTATTGCGGTTAAAGTATGTATATCACCGTTGCTATCTGTAATAACAATATCGACCACCGTATCCTGTGGTTCAGTTGAAGTACCATTTATAACTGGTGTCTCAGTGTTAAATACAGTTATATCATTAAGTACAATAACAGGTACTTGGGTATCAATTGTTAAATCAATTGTCGTGTTGCTGATATTATTAGCGTCATCGGTAACACTTACTTGAGCCGTATAATCACCATCAACAAGTGCTACGGGGACATCTACTTGCCAATTGCCATCAGTACCCACTGTTGCTGTTAGTGTTTGACCGCCGATAAGAATGGTTACATCAGCACCAATCTCATTACTCGTGCCTGAAATTGTAGGGGTTGTATCTATTGTCGCGTTAACTTCGTTCACAATTAATGTAGGAGCAACGCTATCTATTTCACCTTGAGCCTGCTGCGTTGTTAAATTACCAACACTGTCTCTAACCTCTGCAACAACAGTGTATTGACCTTGCGCTAGCTCTGCTGGTACAGCAACAGACCAGTCGCCATCGGCTTGAACTGTCGCAGTAAACGCTTGGCTTTCTCCTTCACTATCAGTCACGGTTATATTAATTACCGTGCCTTGCCCCATATCGGTGGTGCCGCTAATTACTGGCGTACTGTCATTAGATAAAGCATCAACACTAACGGTTAGTTCTGGTGCTACGTTATCAAAATCAAGTGTATTGATTGTTCTGACATTACCAGCGGCATCCGTTGCACTGGCAGTCACATAGGCAAGGTTTAGTAAAGGTACTGTTATGTTTGCAAGCCCCCAGGTACCATCAGGATTTGTCGTTGCTGTATAAGTTGCGCCAACTAACCCACCAACTAGGTACTCTGTAATAGTGATTACAGAGCCTCCTGGTAAATCAGAATCCCCCGAAAGAGAAACTAAATTACCTAATAAAAACGATGGAATAATTTCAAGTTCAGGAGCAGTTACGTCTACTTCGCCACTGTCTGTACCTGTACCTGTGTTGCCCGCTGCATCAGTGATGCTGGCGCTAACGCTATAATTCCCTTCGGCTAATGTGCCTGTTGGTGTCGCACTCCAGTTACCATTGGCATCGGTTTGTACATCAATGCTTTGAGTAGCATTTGCTGCATCTGTAAACGTCACCGTGATGGTGCTGTTAGGTGCATCACTAGTGCCTGTCACATTTGGCGTGCTGTCATTTGTTAATACTGGCGCATCTACACTCACACTTGGTGCTGTGGTATCAATGGTGCCGTTGCCGGTAATATCGGTGCTGTTACCTGCCACATCGCTAATACTTGCTTCGATGCTATACGGCCCTTCTGCCAGTGCAGTCGGTACTTCTATAGAGAAGTTGCCGTCTGCATCAACCGTGGTGGTAAAGGTTTGTGTATTGCCTTGATCGTCAACAATCGTGAAGTTAATAACCGTGCCTTCAACGGCATCACTTGTTCCACTGAGTGTCGGGGTGATGTCATTACTTGAGCCTGGGCTGGTAAGTACAAGTGTCGGTGCAGTGGTATCTATTTCACCTGCGCCTGTGGCGGTGGTGTCGTTGCCTGCGGTATCTTCAACACTCGCGCTAATAGTGTATGTACCTTCTGCAAGTGCTACCGGTACAGGGATTGACCACGTGCCATTGGCTAGTACGGTGGCACTCATGGTTTGCGCTGCGCCGCTGCTGTCGGTGACAACAATCGTTACTTCACTGCCTTGCGGTGCATCGCTGGTACCTGCAATCGTTGGCGTGGTGTCGTTCCCTACACCGTTGTCTGTAATAACAAGGCTCGGGCCAGTAAGGTCTATCTGACCTGTCTCGGTGGCGCTGCCGATATTACCTAGACCATCATTTACCTGTGCGGTGACAGTATATTCGCCTTCGGCTAAGTCAGTTGGTGCATCGACACTCCATACTCCACCCGTTACGGTTGTATCAACAGTCGTAATATTCCCTGTACTGTCTTCAAACGTTAAGCTAATGGTGGTGTTATCTGCCGCATCGCTTGTACCATTAATGGTTGGAGTGGTGTCGTTGGTGTCAACCAGTGCATTAATACTAATGCTTGGGGCCGTGGTGTTGAGTGTTGCGGTTTCACTTAATGTAGTGGTATTACCGGCGTTATCACTAACGCTTGCTTCAATAGTGAGTGGACCATCAGTTAACGCGTTCGGTACATCTGCTGACCAGCTGCCATCGGCTTGTACTGTTGCAGTAAACGTTTCTGTATTATCTGCATCCGTGACGTTAATCGTTATAACCGTGCCTGCTGGCGCGTTCGATGTCCCGCTAATTGTTGGCGTGCTGTTATTCGTGGCACCGACTGTGTCTAACGTCAGTGTCGGCGCTAAGGTATCTAAGTTGCCTGTTTGTGTTGCACCACCGGTGTTGCCTGCATCATCGGTGATACTGGCTTGCACGGTGTAGCTTCCATCCGGTAATTCAGGGCTGGTTGCTTGCCAATCACCGTTTGCATCCACGGTGGCGGTGATTGGGTGTTCATCACCGTTGCTGTCAGTAATAACAATGTTTACAACGGTGCCTTCAGGCTCTGTTGAAGTACCACTAATCACTGGGGTGCTGTCGTTACCCAAGCCCAGTGCATCAACGGTGACGATTGGCGTAATAGTATCCACATTACCACTGCTGTTTGCTGTGCTCTCGTTGCCTGCCGCATCAGTAATACTCGCGCTTACAGTAAAGTCACCTTGTGCAAGGGCACCTGGAATCTCAATGTTCCAGTGGCCATCGCTGCCAACTAGGGTCTCAATGGTTTGCACAGCGCCTGCGCTGTCGGTGATGGTGAGTGTAACAGTGCCACCAATTTCATTACTGGTGCCCTGAAGCTCTGGTGTTAAGTCGCTGACATCGCCTACGTTTTGAATGGTGAGCGTTGGCGCTTGTGTGTCTAACGTAATTGTATCTGTAACTGTTGTCGTATTTCCTGCTTCGTCAGATACACTCACTTCGATGGTGTTATCACCTTCATTTAAATCTGTTTGTGGAGTTACTTCCCAGTTACCATTTGCATCTACTGTGGTGGTAAGTGTTTGTTCAACCCCGTTATCATCAGTAATAACAACCGTGATGCTGGTACCAACGTCTGCATCACTAGTGCCTGAAATGGTAGGTGTTGAGTCGTTAGTTACAGTATCAAAGTTTACGGTTAAGCTAGGCCCTGATGTATCTATGTTGCCTGTAGCCGTATCTGAAGCACTATTTCCAGCAGCATCAGATACTTCAGCTTCTACAGAATAATCGCCCGAGGCCAACTCTTGAGAAAGTTCAACACTCCAATTACCATCGGCATCTGTTGTTGTGCTTAATGTGCGAACAACCCCTTGAGAATCAGTAACCGTTAAATTTATAACTGTGCCTGCAACTACGTCAGTTGTGTTACCTGAAATAACCGGTGTTGTATCATTACTTGTTTCTAGTTCATTTACTTGTATGGTTGGAGGCGTAATATCAATTACAGCATCAAGCTCTGCATTTGCGCTTCCACCACCTATGTCTGTTACTGTCGCACTAATTAAAATGGTGCCTTCAGCCAAATCGGCTGGCGGAGTAACACTCCAGAGTCCGTTTTCATCAACAACCGTAGTTAAAGTAATTATTCCACCCGCTGAGTCAGTGATCTGAACTTCAACTTGAGAGCCAACTTGTGCATTAAAAGTATCACCATTTATTTGAGGTGTTTGATCGTTAGTTTCGCCAATAACATCAATGGTAATAGTCAATGCGCTTGTATCAATTGTGCCTGAAGCACTTGCTGTGCCTTCATTACCAGCGCTATCGCTAATACTTGCATCTACAGAGTAGGCCCCTTCAGCTAAAGCCGCAGGTACTTCTACTGTCCAACTTCCGTCTGCAATTACTTGTGCTGAAATTGTTTGTACTGCACCATTAGCATCGGTCACTGTTAAAGTTATGGTTGAACCAGCAGGCTCCCCGCTAACCGTGCCTGAAATGGTCGGTGTTGTATCACTCGTATCGCCTAGTGAATTAATAGTAACTATTGGCGCTGTGGTATCAACTTCTCCCGTTGTTGTGGCTGTGGTTTCATTACCTGCGTTATCGGTAACCGATACTTCAACAGTAAATTCACCTTCACTTAATTCGTTCGGTACATCAACACTAAAGGTGCCATCGGCTTGTACTTCTGTGGTAATAGTTTGTGGATTACCTGCTTCATCAGTAACTGTAATAGTAACAACCGTGCCCTCTGGCTCACCGGTTGCGGTGCCTGAAATAGTTGGGGTGGTGTTGTTAGTATCACCTACTGGGTCAATAATAACTGTTGGCGCGGCAGTATCGACTTCGCCTATTGTTGTTGCGGTAGTTTCATTACCTGCTGTATCGGTAACCGATACTTCAACCGTAAACTCACCCTCACTTAATTCATTTGGTACATCAACACTAAAGGTACCATCAGCTTGTACTTCAGTGGTGATAGTTTGTGGATTACCAGCTTCATCAGTTACTGTAATAGTAACAACCGTGCCCTCTGGCTCACCCGTCGCGGTGCCTGAAATAGTTGGGGTGGTGTTGTTAGTATCACCTACTGGATCAATAATAACTGTTGGCGCGGCAGTATCGACTTCGCCTGTTGTTGTTGCGGTAGTTTCATTACCTGCAGTATCGGTAACTGATACTTCAACCGTAAATTCGCCTTCACTTAATTCGTTAGGTACATCAACACTAAAGGTGCCATCGGCTTGCACTTCTGTGGTTATGGTTTGTGGATTACCAGCTTCATCAGTAACTGTAATAGTAACAACCGTGCCTTCTGGCTCACCCGTTGCGGTGCCTGAAATGGTTGGGGTGGTGTCGTTAGTATCACCTAAGGGGTCAATAATAACTGTTGGCGCGGCAGTATCAACTTCGCCTGTTGTTGTTGCGGTAGTTTCATTACCTGCTGTATCGGTAACCGATACTTCAACCGTAAACTCACCCTCACTTAATTCATTTGGTACATCAACACTAAAAGTGCCATCGGCTTGTACTTCAGTGGTGATTATTTGTGGGTTACCAGCGTCATCAGTTACTGTAATAGTAACAACCGTGCCCTCCGGCTCACCCGTTGCGGTGCCTGAAATGGTTGGGGTGGTGTCGTTAGTATCACCTAATGGGTCAATAATAACTGTTGGCGCAGCAGTATCAACTTCGCCTGTTGTTGTTGCGGTAGTTTCATTACCTGCTGTATCGGTAACCGATACTTCAACAGTAAATTCACCTTCACTTAATTCATTTGGAACATCAACACTAAATGTGCCATCGGCTTGTACTTCTGTGGTTATGGTTTGTGGGTTACCTGCTTCATCCGTAACTATAATAGTAACAACCGTGCCTTCTGGTTCGCCCGTTGCGGTGCCTGAAATAGTTGGTGTTGTATCGTTGCTATCCGCCAGTGCATCAATCGTAATATTTGGTGCGGTATTATCGATAGTTCCCTGTGCAGAAGCTTCACTTTGGTTACCTGCTTCATCACTAACGATGGCATTAACACTAAAGTCACCTTCAACTAACTCATTAGTAGTATCGGCTGTCCAGCTACCATCAGCTAGCGTTTGTGTTGTAATTGTTTGTGTATTACCACCAGCATCTGTAACGATTAACGTAACAGTTGTTCCGGCTGGTACATTTTGTACAGAACCTGAAATTGTTGGAGTAGTATCGGCACTATCTGGGATTGTATTAATTGCTATAATTGGAGCTGATAAATCAATTGTTCCACTAACAGTATCGCTTGCTTCATTACCCGCAGCGTCTGTTACTGTTGCTGTAATTGTAAAATCGCCTTCAGCAACAGCTTGAGTTGCACCTACTTGCCAAGTTCCATCTTCTGACACAACCGCCGTCAATGTTTGTGACTCACCATTTGCATCAGTAACTAAAACACTAACAAGGCTACCCGGTGCTACATCACTCGTTGTTCCGCTAAATGTAGGCGTTGTATCGTTTGAATCAGCAAAGTCATTTATTGCAACTAAAGGAGGGGTGGTATCAACTGAGCCTAATTGTGAATCTTGAGCTGCGTTACCCGCATTATCAGATACATTAGCTGTTACTGTAAAATCTCCCTCGCTTAAAGCAGTTGGAATCTCAATACTCCAAGTACCATCAGCACTTATAGTAGTCACTAACTGTTGCTCAGCCCCTAGACTATCGGTAATAATTAAAGTTACTTCACTGCCCGATGCTAATCCTTGGGTAGAGCCTGTAAGAGTAGGTGTTGTATCGTTTGTATCAGCAATATTGTTAATAGTTACACTTGGTGCGGTTAAATCGACCGTACCTGTAACAGTTGCCGTACTGCTATTGCCTGCAGTATCACTAACACTCGCTGTTACTGTGAAATCTCCTTCACTGAGATCTGCAATAATATCCGCTGTATATGTACCATCTGTATTTGTAGTTGTTGTAAGTGTTTGTTCATTACCTTCACTGTCAGTTATTACTAATGTAACTTCGGTCCCTGCAGGTACATCAATTACATTACCGCTTACAGATGGGGTTACATCATTCGTATCCTCAATAGGATTAATCGTGATTGCAGGATCTGTTAAATCAATTTCTCCAGTTTCACTTGCAGAAGCTGTATTACCCGCAGCATCAGTTACAGTTGCAACCACACTAAACTGGCCTTCAACTAATTCATTACTTGCCTCAACTGACCAGCTTCCGTCAGCACCAGTAACTACTTGCACGGTTTCTGCTACGCCATCGCTTCCTGTAAATGTAACGGTTACTACCGCACCAGGTTCTACGTCTTGTGTAGAGCCGCTAATTGTTGGTGTTGTATCGTTAGTATCAATAATAAAATTAATACTTACAGTTAAATCAACATTACCTACTGCACTTGCTTGCGCTTCATTACCCGAGTCATCTATAACAGCAGCAACTACTGTAAAGTCGCCCTCCGGTAGAGGAGTTGTTACTTGTGCAGTCCACGAACCATCTTCTTGCGTCACTGCAAGTAATGTAAATGTGCTGCCATCGCTTGCCGTAATAGTTAAAGTAATGGTTGTACCTGCAGGCACATTACCGGTGTTACCACTTAAAAATGGAGTGGTATCGTTAGTATTAGCAATTGCATCGATTTGAATTGAAATAGGAGCAAACGTTATTTCGCCGTTTGTTTGCGCAGATGCCTCATTACCCGCAGCATCGGTTACTGACGCAGTTGCGGTAAATTCACCACCTGGCAAGATTTCACTAGCATCAACACTCCATGTGCCATCTTCATTTAATAAAGTAGTTAAAGTTTGTACGTTACCGTTTATATCGGTTACTAATACTGTAATTACAGAGCCCGCTGGAGCGTCTTCTACCCTACCTACAAATGTTGGTGTAGTATCGTTAGTATCAGCAATTGCAGTAACGGTAATATCAGGGTTTGTTAAATCAACAACACCTTGGTTATTTGCTTGGGCTTGATTACCTGCAGCATCACTTACACTTGCATCAACCTCAAACTGCCCTTCAGCCAATGGCGTAGTTACGTCGATAGACCAATCCCCATCAGCGTTAGTTTGGGTTAATAATGTTTGAGTTTGACCATCAAAATCGGTAATAACCACACTAATAATAGAGCCTGCAGGTACATCTTGCGCGTTACCTGTAATCGTTGGCGTGGTGTCTTGAGTGTCGTTAATATTATTAATTTGTACCGAAGGCGCCGTTAAATCAATTACTCCTGAATCACTTGCTAATGCTAAGTTTCCTACACTGTCGCTTACTTGTGCATCAACAGTAAAATCACCTTCAGGTAAAGGAGTCCCTACTTCTACACTCCAGCTTCCATCGGCTTGGGTAACTGCAGTTAATGTTTGTATTTGTCCTGCACTATCTGTAACAGTAATTGTTACTTGAGTGTCCTCAGGAACACCATTTGTTGTTCCAACAAGTGGTGGTGTTGAGTTATTTGTTTCATCAGTTACATTTACGGTGATTACCGGAGCAGTTAAATCTACATTCGCTAAAGCTTGGTCTATAGCTTGATTTCCAGCTGCATCAATCGCAACAGCGCTTACGTTAAACTCCCCTTCAGATAAAGGTGAGGTGGTAGTAATTACCCAATTTCCTTGAGCATCAACCTGAGTAACTATTGTTTGTACCGTACCTGCACTATCCGTTAACGTGACTGATACATTATCCCCAGTATTCAAACCAGATACTGTCCCTGTCACTGTCACTGTTTGCGAAGCAGAATCGGCAACAGGATCAATAGCAATAAGTGGAGGTGTTGTATCAACCTCAATTGAAATAGTGTCGTTTATAGGATTACCAACAGGATCCGTCGCTTCAACAACAACCGTTACAGGGCCATCAGCAATTGGTGTTGGTAGGGTTATTTCAAAGGTACCATCAGGGCCAATTACAACACTAACTACTTGAGAGTTTCCATCAACATCAGTTACCGTTACATTAACCGTTTCGCCGATTAAGTTTTCGCTCATACCGGTGATTGTAGGTTGTGATGAGTTAGTAATACCTAGCTCATTAAGTGAAATAGATGCAGTAGTTGAATCAGGCACAATACCGTCAGAGGTATCTCTTAAATTAAAAGCTTCAGTAGCGCCTTGCTCAAAAGATGAA
>NZ_JACJDN010000410.1:0-3725 GCF_014163565.1 Pseudoalteromonas sp. SR45-5
TGTGCCGAATAATTACCGAAATAACTATTCTGTTGGTCACTCAGTTTTCAATTGAGACTCTAATTTGTTTGCCTCGCTACCTAAGTAGCTTAGCTGTTAGAACTCAATCTGTACGAGTGCCCACACAGATGATTGCTTTATATTGTTAAAGAACGTTGCGATTATAAAGTTGAACTTTATCTCGCTAGGGCTGCGCATATTACGCTTTCCCATTTTTTTGTCAACACTTAAATTTAAACTTTCTAAAAAGATTCAATCTAAGTTTTACTTAACACCCTGAGTTGTTCGTGCCTCGCTATGCGTTGCTGTTTCCCGTCTCAGTGGGGTCGCATTATAGGGAGATCCGAAAACAGATCAACCCTTTTTTGAAGAAAACTTGAAATAATGTGCTGTTCGCTGAGAATTTGAGCTAAACACGTTAAAAATACAACATAACCATCAAATTATTAACAACTAACGGGGTTCAAACCTATTTTATATTAGAAGTAGAGTTAAACGATCTTCATATAGAGGCTTACACCCCAGATGATCAATACGATCGTTAATGAAAGTGTTACGGCTGCAGATCCCATATCTTTGGCCCTACCTGACAATACATGTAACTCTGTACTTACTCGATCTGTTAATGCTTCAATGGCGGAGTTTAGTAATTCAACTATTAATATAATAAGCAGTGAGCTAATTAGTATTGCCCAGTGTAATAGTGATGAAGCAAGCCAAAATGAAATAGGAAATAATATAAGGCTTAATAGTAGCTCTTGCCTAAATGCTGCTTCTTCTTTAAATGCTGCTTTAAAGCCAAGGTAAGAGCAATAGGTTGCTTTGAAAACACGCTTGAGGCCTAAGCCATTCGGTTTTAATACATCTTTCATTAATAAACTCTATGAATGAAGGTCAAAATAAAGCCCCGCACTGCGAGGCTTTTTATTTATGCTACGCCGTATTGATCACGGTAAGCTTTAACTGAGGCTAAATGCTCATCCATTGTGCCTTGGCTTTCAAGGTAACTGATAAGATCAGCTAATTTTACAATTGAAATCACTTTGGTATTAAAGTCACGCTCAACTTCTTGAATAGCTGATAATTCAGCTTTACCCTTTTCTTGGCGATCTAACGCAATTAAAACACCACTAAGGTCAGCACCATTTTGTGCAATGATTTCCATCGACTCACGAATCGCAGTACCTGCAGTAATTACATCGTCAACTAGCATAATTTTGCCATTGAGTTCTGAGCCTACTAATGTGCCGCCTTCACCGTGTGCTTTTTTCTCTTTACGATTAAAACAGTAAGGTACATCTTTATCATGATGATCCGCTAATGCAACCGCTGTTGTTGTCGCTATTGGAATACCTTTGTACGCAGGACCAAATAATACATCGTACTCTATAGCAGAATCTTCGAGTGCCGATGCATAAAAGCGACCTAAACGCGCTAAGTCTCGACCAGTATTAAACAAACCAGCATTAAAAAAGTAAGGACTTGTGCGTCCAGACTTTAATGTAAACTCACCAAATTTTAACACCTGCTTCTCTAGAGCAAATTCTATAAACTCTTTTTGATAATCTTTCATATCTTTTGGCCTACCTATTTATGCTAATGCTTGCTTTTGTACATCAATAATTTCGCGAATAGAATGTTTAGCTAAAGTAAGTAACTCATCTAGCTCATCAAACGAGAAAGGTTCGCCTTCAGCTGTACCTTGAATTTCAATAATTTTACCTGTTTCGGTTAAAATTACGTTCATATCAGTCTCTGCTGCTGAATCTTCAATGTATTCTAAATCGCTAATTGCTTGGCCTTTGTAAATACCAACTGAAATAGCTGCAATCATATGTTTAAGTGGGTTTGAATTAATCATACCTTTTGCACGCATATGTGTTAGTGCATCAACAAGTGCAACACATGCACCACTTATAGAAGCAGTACGTGTACCGCCGTCAGCTTGAATAACGTCACAGTCAATGGTAATTGTGTTTTCGCCAAGTGCTTTTAAGTCAACAGCAGCACGAAGTGCACGTGCAATTAAGCGCTGAATTTCCATAGTACGACCGCCCTGCTTACCACGTGCAGCTTCTCGAGCATTACGCGTATGCGTTGCTCGCGGTAACATACCGTATTCAGCATTAATCCAACCTTTACCCTGACCTTTCATGAAACGAGGAACGCCCGATTCAACAGTAGCTGTACAAAGTACTTTGGTGTTACCAAACTCAACAAGTACTGAGCCTTCAGCATGCAAAGTATAATTACGTGTAAATGTAACAGGTCTAATTTGGTTAGGTGTTCTTTCGCTTGGACGCATTGACGATCCCCTTAATTCAGAATTTGCGACATTATAAGTGTATGTGGGTATAGATACCATGTTGATTTAAATAAATAGCTGTATGCAAAATATTCAGTGTATTAAATTTTCCCTAGAGCTTAAGCAGTGTTACGGTATAATCATCATAATATTGTATTTATAAATTTAGGAAAATATCCATGATCCACAGTATGACAGCTTATGCGCGTCGCGAAATAAAAGGCGATTGGGGTACTGGCACTTGGGAAGTTCGCTCAGTAAACCAGCGTTACCTTGAAACATTTATACGCGCACCAGAGCAATTTCGTGGCATGGAGCCAGTTATTCGTGAGCGTTTACGCAAACACTTACAACGCGGTAAAGTTGAGGTCTTTTTAAAGTTTGTGGCAAATCCAGCCCACGTTGGCGAGCTATCAATTAACCAAGCACTTGCTGAACAACTAATAAATAGCGCTAAATGGGTTCAACAACAAAGTAATGGTGATATTAACCCTGTTGATATATTACGTTGGCCTGGCGTTATGGAAGCAGAAGAGCTTGATATGGATAGCGTTAATACAGCATTAATAGCTGGTCTTGATCAAGTAATCGAAGATTTTAAATCTGCACGTGGCGATGAAGGTGCAAACCTTGAAGGAATGATAGCAATACGCCTTGATGCAATTCTAGAGCAAGTAGAAATTGTAGAAACGCATATGCCTGAGATTGCTAAATGGCAGCGTGAAAAACTTGCTCAAAAGCTAGAAGACTTAGCAGCAAACATTGACGAGTCACGCCTTGAACAAGAACTTATTTATCTTGCTCAAAAACAAGATGTAGCTGAAGAACTAGATCGCTTAAAGTCTCACGTTAAAGAAACTAAAAAAATCCTTAAAAAAGGAGGCGCATGTGGCCGCCGCTTAGATTTTATGATGCAAGAATTTAATCGTGAAGCTAACACGCTAGCGTCTAAGTCTATCAATAGTGACATCACTACTGCAGCCGTAGAGCTAAAAGTACTAATTGAACAAATGCGTGAGCAGATCCAAAACATAGAATAGCGTTTTAGCCTGTTTCAAGTTGTTTATAACTCATTAATAAGCCTATATTTTTATAGGCTTTTTGTTTTCTACCGTTCATACTAGCCCCCTATTGTACGTGTCCAAGTGGTTACCAAACTACTTGATATCACCGTAACCACTTTTAAAATCCTTGATAGCCATTTTCATACAACTCAATTAATGTAAAAGAAACCAAACAAAAAATTAAAAATGGTATAGATCCGCTTGCTGAAAGAGGTAAGGCAGGGACAGACATTATTATAACAATGAATGACCTATTTAATGACTGGTTTAAAGATAAAAGTAAAGAAGCAAAAAAACAGTTTTTACCTATTAATAAAGCCTTTAAGTTTAATTGGTAGTAACCGTCAACGGTTGGC
>NZ_JACJDN010000411.1:0-3714 GCF_014163565.1 Pseudoalteromonas sp. SR45-5
AATAATGAGTTAATTTTATTGCTGACTGTTACACTATTTTTAGCTTTTAAAAACTGCATTATTGAATACAGATAAGTAATACGTTATTATTAATTTATAGCTATGTGGGTATTTATCCACTGCACTTTACTTAGGGACTAAAAGTATGAAATCGTCAAGGACGTTTAAGCCATCTAGCTCATCCGATGCTAATTTTTATCGTTTGTTCGATATTTTCGCGTTATTTTTAGCCTTTCAATGCTCTGCACTCTTTTATAGTTTTGAACTCACAGCTCACTATATGGTGGCTGTTTTAACTGTTGCACTAAGCTTTTTATACTGCGCCGAAATATTTTCTGCTTATCGCTCTTGGCGTGCAGGTAAATTTAAAACCATGGTTTTGTGTGCTTGGGGCTCGTTGTTTGTTGCCTTTAGTATTTTATTTTTTATATCTTTTATGTTTAAGTTTACCGAGTCGTTTTCGCGTGTTGGTTTAAGCTTATGGTTTTTACTTAGTGTTGCTTATTTATACATATGGCGTTTTGGGGTTTATTTATATAAGCGTAACCGCCGTAGTTTAGGCATGAACTTACGTAACGTTGCAATAGTAGGTGCTACAGAGTCAGCTGTTTATTTGTATGATGAGATCGAAAAAAACGATGAGCTTGGTTTTAAGTTTTTAGGTTTTTTTGACGACCGCAAACCAGAGCGACTATTTAATAATGTAAAAACGTACGAAATATCTGGAACTATTCAAAATGCAATATGTGCTGCACGCGAAGGCAAAATCGACATACTTTATATAGCACTCCCAATGAAAGCCGATAAGCGTATAGCCGATTTATTACTACAGCTTGGCGACACCACGGTAGACGTACACTTTATACCTGACTTTTTACTTTCAAACTTAATACATGCCCGTGTTGAACACGTTGGCGATGTAGACACACTAAGCGTTTTTGAATCTCCTTTTATTGGTGCTCGTGAGTTTATTAAACGCACTGAAGACATAATAGTATCGTCGATTATTTTACTGCTTATATCTCCTATGCTTATTGCTATAGCGTTTGCTGTTAAGTTTACCTCTAAGGGGCCTGTAATATTTAAGCAAGACAGATATGGGCTTGATGGGCGTAAAATTAAAGTGTGGAAATTTCGCTCTATGTCGGTAACCGAAAATAGCGCAGTGGTAACACAAGCTACTAAAAACGATGCCCGTATCACAAAATTAGGTGGTTTTTTACGCCGTACTAGCCTTGACGAGCTACCGCAATTTATAAACGTGCTAAAAGGCGATATGTCGATAGTAGGGCCTCGCCCACATGCTGTTGCTCATAACGAAGAGTATCGTAAAAAAGTTGAGTTTTACATGTTTAGGCATAAAGCCAAACCAGGTATAACTGGTTGGGCACAAATTAATGGTTGGCGCGGCGAAACCGATACGCTTGATAAAATGGAAAAGCGTGTTGAATACGATTTACATTACATAAAGCATTGGTCTTTATGGTTAGATGTTAAAATAATTTTTATGACAATTTTTAAGGGATTTAAAAATGCAAATGCATACTAAAAAATCAGTTATACCTTGTGCTGTAGTTTTACTGTCGGCAACGTTGTCAGCTCCTGCTTCGGCTGAGTTTACGCCAGGCAGCTTTATGACCAAAGATGGTGCCGAAATTACCCCAGTTTTGCAAACAGGATTAAGCGTTAACGACAACATTTTTAATACACCAACCGACGAAGAGTCGCGTGTAATTTGGACTATTTCGCCAGGGGTTGCAGCCATAATAGACGATGGCCCCGACAGCTACAAACTAAACGTTGGTACCAGTAGCTCTTTATATAATAAAGACTCTGTTGATAACTTTACTCAAGTTAATTTGGGTGCGGGTGTACATAAAGAGCTTACCAGCCGACACGTTTTTGATATTAACGGCACGGCTGATTGGCTGTATGAGCCACGAGGTACTGGTTTAACGCAAGGCTTGGGCGATATTGTTGACGAGCTAATAAAGTACCAACAACAAGATATTACTGGTACTTATAAATTTGGCTCGCAAACATCTAAAGCCCAATTAGAGTTGGTTTCTGGCTTTTACAATAAAAAATATCAAAATTTTAGAGCTACATCACAATTTCGTGATTACGATAAAACGTTAATTGGTGCAACTGGTTATTACAACACGCAAGCTGCAACACGCATGTTTGTAGAGGTAACCCGCGATGACTACCGCTACGACGTTTTAGAGTCTAGTGGTGTTTCACGTAACTCAGACGATATTAAAGTACTTTTTGGTATGGAGTGGGAGGCAACGTCGCTTACCTCTGGCACTTTTAAACTTGGTTACCAAAACAAAGACTTTGACGATAACCAACGTGAGAGCTTTAGTGGCTTAAGTTGGGAGGCTGGCGTTACTTGGCAACCTTTAACTTACTCTACATTTGATTTTACAACCAGTAGAGCGGCGACCGATCCACTGCTTGAAGGCGATTATATTAAAGAAAGCACCTACGGTGTTAAATGGAAACACGATTGGAGCGATTATTTAGCCTCTGTAGCGAGTATGAGTTATGTAGATGAGCAATACACTGGCGATATTGGTCGTAAAGATGAAACAAAAAGCGCTCGACTTGGCTTAAATTACCAAGCTAATAACTTTGGTTTAATTTCGACTTATGTTGATTTTATTGATAAAAACTCAAATCAGCCATTAATCGAGTTTGACCGCGTAATTGTGGGTGTTAATTTTACGTTTGCTTTAAAGGCTAATTAATGAACTGTAAACTTTTTTTTAGTGCATTGTGCTTTTTATTTAGCACAGTGTGCTTTGCACAAACGGCGCAAGACTATGTGTTGGGCCCGGGCGATAAAGTAGAAATAAAAGTATTTGGTGAACCCGATTTAGAGGTAACTGCGCTACTAGGCAATAGTGGTGAGGTTAATTACCCATTTTTAGGGGCACTTAAACTAGCTGGGTTAACTACGTTTGAGGTTGAAAAGTCCATTGCTAATGGCTTACAGCCTGATTATTTAAAAACCCCAAGTGTATATGTTCAGGTTATTGAGTATAGACCCTTTTATATACATGGTGAAGTTAAAGAGCCTGGTGCTTACCCTTACCAGCCAGCTATGACAGTTAACCAAGCCGTTGCATTAGCGGGCGGCTTAACTGAGCGGGCATCAACTGATAAAATTTATATTTTTAAAGAGCAAACTAAGCAGCAGCAACAAAAAGGCACTCTTAATAGCCAAATTGCAGCAGGCGATACAATAAAAATAGAACAACGCTTGTTTTAAGCAGTTTTAAAGGCAGTAAATAATGAATAAGTTCGAGAATAATTCAATTGATAGCGAAGATGTTATTGATTTCACTGTTTATCTAAAGGTTATACAGCGTGCTAAGTGGCGTATTATTGGCTTTTCGGTAGTTGTTACGTTGTTAACAATAATGTTTGCTTTAACACTTGTGCCGCAATATACGGCATCTGCTACTTTACTTATTGAATCAGAGCAATCTAAAGCGGTTAGTTTTGAAGAAATTTATGGTCTTGATACCACAAAAAAAGAGTATTACTTAACGCAGTTTGAAATACTTAAGTCTGACAGTATTGGCCGAGAGGTAATTACTAAGCTTAATTTAGAAGAACACAGCGATTTTATTCCTAAGCCTAGTTTTATGGGCGAAGTTAAAGGCTATGTAAAAGGTTTACTGCCTTTTTTAAATAAAAATGAAG
>NZ_JACJDN010000412.1:0-3711 GCF_014163565.1 Pseudoalteromonas sp. SR45-5
TCTCAGTGGTGGTAATCACTCATTTTATGAGTGATTACAAAACCTATATAGTCGCTCTTTTTATATTATTTCCAATGTTTATCATAAGAGCCTTTTCTACCTAGCAATCCATCGTAAATACCTTTGAGCATAAACCCAAAGCGCTTACGTCTATTTTTTTGCATAACAGAATTTAAAAAAAAGCGAATCGGCATAAAAAACAAACACCTTACTTTCCAATAATTTGGAACGTAAGCCCTGCGGCTCAACAATAAAATATTTCTAAACTGATAATACAGCCTAATTGGGGCACCAACTTTATAAGTTATACCCACAAACTTACTGCGAGAGTCTCCTAAACGATGAACCATTTCTATATTTTTGGCTTTAGCAATATCAAACCCCATACTTCGAGCACGCCAGCACCATTCATGGTCAACCCCATCAATAAATAAAGATTCGTCTTTTAAACCTATATGATCAAGAGCGCTTAAATCTATCATCATCCCTGAAGCAATAATTTGAGTAACACCAACTAGGTCGTCGTATTCAAACACCTCTTTTTGAACCATAGGGTTTACTTTTTTATCTGAAAAACTACAACGAATTCTAGGGCCAATAGCAACTACATTTTGCTTCACTTTAGTAGATGCCTTAAGCAAACTGCTTAAATTGAAAACCATATCAGTAGGTATTAAGCTGTCTTGGTCAAGTAAAATGGCATACTCACACCCTGCTTTTAAAAGATAAATAAGCCCAGCATTATGCGCATGCGCAATACCCGAGTTATCAGCAAGATGAATATAATGGTAATGACTAATTACTTTTGTGAAATCGTGAGGGGTTGGGCTATTATCAACTATAACCACTTCTTCTGTTTGCCCATATAAACGCGTTAATAATCGTTCTGTTAACGCTAGGTCGGGCTTATAAACAACTAAAACTGCACCAATCATAATTAATTGTGTTTATTTAAGCCCAATATAAAGCGGTCGGCTTTATATGCAACTTTTATAATCCATGAAGGCATCATTCGTAATACTAATACAAATAACGCATAACAATAATTTTGTAACGACTTTTGCTTAAGGGAATCCATAGCTAAAAGCCTAGCTTTAAATTCATTTACCGACTTACCTCTACCACGGCGCTTATAAAAACCATTTATGCGCCTAAAATGAAGTAATGGCTCTTTTACATTCGCAAATTTGCAGCCATCTTTTGCCAGTGCTATCCATAAAAAATAGTCTTGAGTGTTAAGCATATTAGTTAAATACCTATGCCCACGTGCAAATACACTATACCTAATAGCAACCGTAGGATGGTTTATAGGGCAACGACGCGAAAAAGCGCAAATTAATTTAGAATGGGTAAGGGGTAACCTACGTATACCTGCTCTGTTACCTTGTTCGTCTACTTCCCACAAAGCAGAGCCGAGCACATCAACATCTTGATGCTTATTTAGTAAAGTAACTTGTTTTTCAAAACGGTGAGGTACGCAAATATCATCGGCATCCATTCTAAAAAAGTATTCTGGATTTAGTGGTAAGGTTGAGTCGATAATGTAGTTCATGCATGTGCTTAACCCTTTATTTTTTAGGCCATGCACTAGCGCTAAATTTGGGTGTTGTTTTTCTATTTTAGTTAAGTAAATAGCAATATCGTCTGCTACTTCACCATCGAGCACAATCATAAATAAATCAGCAGGTAAAGTTTGGTTTAAAACACTCTCAACTGCTTGTTTTACCCACTCTAGCCGGTCGTTGATATAAACAGACATACCACAAACAACACTTACGCTACTTGCAATTGGGTAAGTAGACTGCAATATAAACTGATTATTAGTTGCCGAAATTGGGATCATACTCTCTCTATAAAAAGATAAAACAACTCAAACAAACAGTCATTTACAAACTAGAAGCAATTCTAGCTTACTTTAATTAAGCACACAAAAAAACATAACGAATAATAACGCTAGTTTTACTTTTTATTAACTACCTAAAAGGCTTAATCGCAAAGTTTTCACGTCTACGGGTTAAATTAGGATTATATGCAGGGTCGTTAGCAATAAAATCACACCACGTAGTTTGCAAATAATTAAGCTCAGCATTAAAGCGCCGCACTTTTTCAGGCGTATCTTCGTGCCCGCGCGATACAGACTCATGATGGTACAAAATAGCTTCTGCACAATATAAGTTTCGTCTACCTAACTGCAGTACTTTTAAACATAAATCAACATCGTTAAACGCAATGGCCAACTTCTCAGCGTTAAGGCCCCCAACGGCCCAGAAATCATCTGCTTTTATAAGTAAACACGCAGCAGTTACCGCACTATAATTTTGAGTAGCAACCAAGCGATTCATATAACCAAAATGATCATCAGGAAAGTACTTATGCCCATGCCCTGCACCGCCACCATAGCCCAATACAACTCCCGCGTGCTGAATACGATTATCTGAATACAAAAGCTTTGCACCCACACAACCTATATCATCTCGCATAACATGGCTAACCATGTTTAACAGCCAATCAGGTTCAATAACTTCAATATCGTTATTTACTAATGCCAATACCTCGCCCGAGGCTTTTTTAGCTGCAAAATTATTTATAGCCGAGTAATTAAATTCGGCGGCGTAATTAAACACCTTAATTTTTGAATGCTTGCTTAACTCATTAAAATATTTAAGGCACTTTGGGTCATCAGAGCCATTATCAATAAGTAATATTTCATAATTGCTATAAGTTGTTTTACTTAATATTGACTCAACACACGCTTTTACCAGATCCAAGCCGTTACGTGTAGGTATAATTATTGACACCAGCGGCTGTGTATTTAGA
This sequence comes from Pseudoalteromonas sp. SR45-5, assembly GCF_014163565.1. Classification (NCBI taxonomy): domain Bacteria; kingdom Pseudomonadati; phylum Pseudomonadota; class Gammaproteobacteria; order Alteromonadales; family Pseudoalteromonadaceae; genus Pseudoalteromonas; species Pseudoalteromonas sp. SR45-5. Next base: position 2,818 of record NZ_JACJDN010000412.1, read on the forward strand.
TGCCACCGTAAATATACACTGGGTAAATTAGAGGGGATGACACTCGCAAATGGCGCATATAAAGCACTTAATTGATGTGTAGCATTACTAAATTTAGGTAAGTTGGATGGGCGAGAAAGCAACACTTGAGCTATATGCTCAACATTTATGTTAGGGTTGTTTATATAACTAGTACACATAAATACACTTAACATAAATTCGTTAAGGGGTAGCTTTATAACATTAAAGTCATTTAAGTTTTTAACCCAAATACCCGAGCTAACATAGCCATTCGTTAGCTGTAAGTCAGGATTCCAACTGGGTTTAAAATCGGCAAACTCTCTTTTTTTATCCTTTGCGTTTAAAGAGTCGGTATCAACATAAGCAAGCTTAGCTGAGCTTGATAACTCGGTTGCTAACACAAATCCTAAATACGGGTGCAATACATCACCAGCGTTAACAAAAAAGCATGGGGTATTAACCACCTCACGGGGTAAGCATTCAGCGCTTAAGCTTGCAACAACTTTAAAATTTAAAACGCTGTTTAGCGCTAAAAATTCATTTATTTCAACTCGATTATTTACCTTACAATATACAACTACATTTAAAAATGCGGCATGCTGCTCATTAATACTATTAAACGTAGCCAATAACTTACTAGGGCTATAATCGGCAACGCATACAATTAACGAACAATCACTATTGGTGACTTCTGCAAAGTGCTTAACTTGCCTAGCAAGGTAGCAATTGTGCTCGTTAATATAGTCATCGTAAGAGCGCTTAAGCTCATCAAGTGTTTGTAGCTGATATAACAAACCACTTTTATGCAAGTTACGACTATACGCAGCCACCAGCTTGGGATTCTGCTTTACTTTATCAACAAAGCTCTGAGGCAAAATACTTAAAAGACCTTTG